>DATFGS010000821.1:0-3656 GCA_035249225.1 Candidatus Methylomirabilota bacterium
TCTGATCGGCTCGACGAAGCGGACGGCCGCTATGTCTCCAGGACCCACTGCACGAGGGTGCGGAGATCCTCCACCGAGAAGGGCTTGGTCAGGACGGGATCGCCGGTCTCGGCCAGGAAGGGCACGAACTTGTCGGCCTCCGCGTGGCCGGTGACGAAGATCACGCGCGGCAGGGCCTCGCCGAAGCGCTTGCGCAGGGCGGTGTAGAGGCCCGGGCCGTCGAGGTTCGGCATCTGCAGGTCGCTGATGATGAGGTCGTAGCTCCGCTGCTCGATGCGGTAGAGGGCCTCCGCGCCGTCGCGAACGGTGTCCACCTCGTGCTGGTCGAGCAGCAGGATGTTCGCGATCAGCTCGCGAAGGCTGCTCTCGTCCTCGACCACCAGGATGAGCCGAGAGCGCATCAGGATTCGAGCAGCCGGCTCACCAGGTCGAGCACGCGGCCGGGCTTGAGCGGCTTCGTGAGGACGGGCACACGCAGGTTGGCGAGGAAGCTTCCGTAGTGGGGATCGAAGGCCACACGCGTCAGGAAGACGACCTGGGGCGGGGCGTCGCCGAACCGCTCGGAGAGCGCGTCCAGCAGCGCGGGGCCGTCGAGCTTGAGCATGCGCACGTCCGAGATCACCAGGTCGTAGCGACGCTGGTCGAGGAGCAGCAGCGCGGAGTCGGCGTCGCCGGCCCCATCCACCTCGTGCCCGTCCAGGCTCAGCACGTCGATGAGGGACTGCCGGGAGGCGGCTTCTTCGTCCACGACCAGGATCAGGCGCGCGCTCACCAGAGCACGATACCGGCTCGGCCCCGCGGGGGCAAGATTCGGAGGCGCCCCTAGCGTCGCGAGCGCCGGCAGCCGTCCTGTCGGGCCTCGTCCTCGGTGGCGTAGCAGCGCTCGGTGCGGCTCTCCGCGTAGGCGCTGCTGCCGGGCACGTAGTAGATGCAGCGCTCCGACGAGTAGGTGGCGAAGTCGGCCTTGATCGGATGGCTCAGCGGGCAGCTCCAGCCGGTCTTGGGCGCGACGCCGGGCCGGGCCTGCGCGACGCTCGGCGCCGCCGCCTTCGGCGCCGCCGCCTTCGGGGCCGCGGCCTTCGGCGCCGGCGCGCCCTTGGCGGGCGTCGCGGGGGCCGCCGTCTTCCAGATGCCGACCTTGGCGGCCCGCGCCTGGTCCTGGCGGCGCAGCAGCGTCTCCTGGTGCCGGACGTTGGGGCCGCCGGTGACCACGTGGCCGAGGCCGTGCCCGATCAGCTCCGCGTTGACCATCACGTCACCGAGCCAGACGTAGGCCAGGAGCCGGCCCTCGGGGTCTCGCTCCTGGACGTCCAGCTCGAGCCGCACGTTCTTGGCGTTGGCGAGGCCGCGATTGAACTGGAGCGCCTCGCGTCCCTGCGGCTCGCCGGAGTCGGGCCCGCCGTCGCCCGGGTCCGGCGCGGCCACCCCGATGTAGCGGACGCGTTCCACGTCCCCGTTGACGAAGACGTGGATGGTGTCGCCGCTGACGATCTTCACGACGGCGGCGGGCAGGCTGCGCGGGCGCCCCGGCTCCTGGCTCCAGGTGGGCGCGACCAGGAGCACCAGGAGCGCGCCGGGGAGGAGGAGCCGTCGGACCGCTCGCGGCACTACTTGCGGCCTTCGCTCAGCGAGCGCTCCAGGGCTTCCCGGCGGAGCCGCTCCGCGGCGAGCTGGTCGGTCAGCGTCTTGAGCTGCGCCTCCAGGCGCTGGAGCTCCTCGGTCTGCTGCGAGCGGAGATTGGCCTGCTCCTGGGCGCCCTTCTGACGCCAGAGGGTGTCGGCGGCGACCCCGCCGCCCACGATCCCGAGCACCGTCCACACCGCGACCCGCTTGACCATCGCCTTCTTCACGTCCATGGAAAGCCTCTCAATCCACCAGGGCGATCGCCCGCACCGGCGAGCCGTCGGCGCCCGTCACCCGGAGCGGCAGCGCGATCACCCGGCAGCGCGCCGCGCCGATCCGATCGAGGTTGGTCAGGTACTCGATCACGGTGATGCCCTTCGGGAAGAAGATGTAGTGCGTCGTGCACTCCTCGCGCGTGATCTTCGTGCCCGGCGAGAAGATCGAGGTGCGGATGCAGTAGTCGGGCGGGTAGTCGTAGCCCACCGCCTTCACCCCGCGCGTCACCAGCCACTCGCACGCGCTGCGCCCGGTGTAGGGTGCGTCCTTCCAGAAGCGCTCGCTCTCCACCGGGCACTTGAGCGGCCAGTCCGTGCGCAGCAGCACGATGTCGCCCGACTGCACGTGGCCGGCACGGCGCTCGAGATCGGCGCCGGTCACCTCCGCGTTCTCGCCCAGGTGGGTGAGATCCACCACCGCGGCGGGGCCCATCCACTGATCCACCGGCATCGAGGCGATGTCGCGGTCGCCGGGCAGGAAGTGCACCGGCGCGTCCACGTGGGTGTAGGCGTGGCAGCTCACGGTGAGGACGGTGGACTGGAAGTTCGCCCCCGCCTCGTGGGTCGAGCGCCGCTCGCTCGTCGCGGCCCAGCGAAAGTGCGGCCCGATCGGGTAGCTCAGGTCCACCACGCGCATGGCGCCATGGTGTCCCGCCCCCGCCACCTTGTCAACGCTTCCGGATGGTATAGTCCCGCTCACGATGGCCGACACGCAGGCGGTCCGCCGGGTCGCGGTCGCGCTCTTCGAGGGCTTCACGGTGCTGGACGTCTACGGCCCGGTGCAGGCCTTCGCCTCCACCCGCCTGACCCGCCCCGACGGCTCGGTCCAGCGCCTCTTCGAGATCGTGACGGTGGCCGAGAAGGCCGGCCCGGTCAGGAGCGGCGAGGGCCCGACCACGCATGCCGACCACGCGTTCGCGGACGCGCCCGCCTACGACGTGCTGCTGGTCCCCGGCGGCTTCGGCACGCGCCAGGCGGTCGGCAACGCGCCGCTGCTCCAGGCCCTCACCGCGGCGAGTCGCCGCGCCGCCATCACCACCACCGTGTGCACCGGCTCGGCCCTGCTCGCGCGCACCGGCCTCATGGACGGCCGGCCCGCGACCTCCAACAAGGTCGCGTGGGACTGGGTGGTGCAGCAGGGGCCGCGGGTGAAGTGGCAGCGCCGGGCGCGCTGGGTGGACGACGGCGACCTCGTCACCTCCTCGGGCGTCTCCGCGGGCATCGACATGGCGCTGTCGGTGGTGGCGCGGCTCCTGGGGACGGACATGGCCCGCCAGTCCGCGCGGTTCATGGAATACGTCTGGCGCGAAGATCCGGGGGACGATCCCTTCGCCTGAGCCCGATGGTCAAGCAGGTCCCGATGCGGGGCCGGGGAGCCCGCGAGCGGGGGCGAGCTGCAGGTGGAGTTCCGGATCGGCCGGAGCGGCCGCATCGAGTGCATCGCGCTGCGGCGCTCCTCGGGGTCGGAGCTGACCGCTACGTGCTGAGCTCGGTGCGTCTGGCCCAGCCGTTCGCGGCCCTGCCGCCCCAGTCGG
Organism: Candidatus Methylomirabilota bacterium; assembly: GCA_035249225.1. Lineage (GTDB taxonomy): Bacteria > Methylomirabilota > Methylomirabilia > Rokubacteriales > CSP1-6 > CAMLFJ01. The sequence goes on from DATFGS010000821.1 coordinate 3,434, forward strand.
CGTCGCCGTCGCTGCCGGTGAGCGCGACCTTCCGCTTCCAGGTCGCCGACGGCCCGCCCGCGCGCTAGTCCCGGGCCGGGGCGCGTCCTGCCGGGCTAGTCCTGGAAGATCTGCTCGGGCTGGACCGTCACCGCCTCGGTCTGCCAGGTCGCGTCGCGCCCGCTCGCGGCCACGCGCTCCACCTGGGAGACCCGCAGCAGCGGCAGCGGATCCGCGTCGGCCT
>DATFGS010000822.1:0-17979 GCA_035249225.1 Candidatus Methylomirabilota bacterium
ATGAAAGCGCGATTCATTATTACTAAAGTCGGGGAACGGCTGTCAAGCGGTCGTTCGAGACGGCGGCCTGCGTCAGTCGTAGCTCATGAGCTCCAGGAGGTTGCCGTCGGGATCGCGGAAGTAGACCGACGTCCCCTCGCGCCCCCGCGCCCCGAAGCGCTTGACCGGGCCCACCTCGATCGGCACGCGGTGGGCGCGGAGGCGCTCGATCGCGCCTTCGATCAGGCCGCTCCACTCGAAGCAGAGGTCTTCCGATCCGACCTGCATGCTGGCGGCGTCCAGCCCGACCGGGTGCCCCGCTTGATGGACGTTGATCATGGTGCGCCCCGCGCGGAGCGAGGGAAAGCGCCGCCGACCCTGTCGCCAATCCTCCACCCCGAGCGGCTCGCAGCCGAGCGCCCCCGTGTAGAAAGCCAGCGCGGTCTCGAAGTCGCGCACCACGATGACCACATGGTCGAGGCCGGCGATCATGGCCTAGCCCCGCCGGATCGTCGGATTCTTGAGCTCGATGAGATCTTGGGCGCGGACTCCGATCGCGCTCTTCACCTCCGGCTGGGCGGGCACGATGTAGAAGCGGCCCGCCCGAATGCCCTCGACCACCTGCTCGGCCACCTCGGACGGCGGATAGCCGCCGGCCAGCCGGTCCGACAGCGCCTGCCCGAAGCTCTGGGCCATCGGCCCGGCCTTCCCCGCCTCGGCGAGCTCCTCGGGGCGATTGCGGGACGAACGCATGATGTTGGTGTCGATCAGTCCGGGACAGACCACCGACACCCCGATCGGCGCGCCGGTCACCTGGAGCTCCTTGTACATGGACTCGGATAGCGCCACCACCCCGTGCTTGGTGACGTCGTAGACCGACATGAACGGCGCGGTGGTGAGCCCCGCCATCGACGCGGTGTTGACGATGTGCCCCTCGTCACCGCCGCCCAGCATGCGGGGCAAGAACGCGCGGACGCCGTGGATGACGCCCCACAGGTTCACGTTGATGACCCACTGCCAGTCGGCCAGGGTGTGCTCGTGCACCGCGCCGATCACCGCGACCCCCGCGTTGTTGCAGAGCACGTGCGCCGCGCCGAAGGCGGCGTAGGTCTCCCGGGCCAGCCGCTCCACGTCCTCGGGGCGCGAGACGTCCACGCGTGTCGCGAGCAGCGTCGTCCCCTTCCGGCGCACCCCCTCCGCCGCGGCGGCGAGGGCCGTTGCCTCGATGTCGGCCATGACGACCTTCGCCCCCTCGGCCGCGAAGCGCTCGGCCAGCGCGAGGCCGATCCCGCTCGCCGCCCCCGTCACCACCGCGACCCGATCCCGGAACGTCTTCACGCGCTTTCCTCCTTTCGCATCGCGGCGAGCGCTGCGTCGTGCAGCAGCCCGTTGCTGGCGAAGACCGTGCTGCCGTAGATCCCGGAGCCGCCGTCGAGATCCGTGAGCCGGCCGCCCGCCTCCTCCACCAGGATCTTCAGCGCGGCCACGTCCCACGCCTTCACGGTGGTCGAGAGCGCGATCTCCCCCTGCCCCTCGGCCACCCAGAGGTAGGCCGAGAAGTCCCCGAAGCCGCGCTGGACCTGGGTCCGGTCGGTCAGGCGGAGGAAGCCGTCCCAGTAGGCGCTCCGACGCAGGAAGTTCACCGAGGAGTGCACGACCAGCGCGCGCTCGAGCGCGTCCACCGGGGACACCCGGATCCGCGCGCCGTCGCGGTAGGCGCCCTGTCCCCGCCACGCGGTGTGCAGCGTCCCGGTGACCGGCTGGTAGACCACGCCCGCGATCACCTGGCCGTCCTCCTCGAGCCCGATGAGCACCGCCCAGGTGGGGATGCGCCGCAGGAAGTTCCGGGTGCCGTCGATGGGATCCACGATGAAGCGCCGCGCCCGCGGGCCCGATTCGCCCAGCTCCTCGCCGAGCGCCCCGTGATCGGGGCAGCCCGCGCGCAGCACGTCGAGGATCGCGACCTCGGCCGCGTGGTCGGCCTCGGTGACCGGGGACCGGTCGGCCTTGAGCGACACCGAGAGGCCCTGCCGGCGGTAGTGCGCGAGGGCCGTCGCGCCCCCGGCGCGCGCGGCCTCCACCATGACGTCGAGTCGAGGGTCCACCCGGAGAGCTTACCGCGGTATGCTGTCCCGCCACTCACTCACGCGCCACTGCCTCACAAGGAGAGACCGATGACCCCCGAGACTCCGACCGACGGTCGCCGCTTCGCCGAGCTCACCCCCGCCACCATGACCCCGCGCCAGCGCGAGAGCTACCAGGCCATCGTGTCGGGCCCGCGCAAGGGAGCCCGCGGGCCCTTCAACGCCCTGCTGCGGAGCCCCGAGGTGGCGGACCGCGTGCAGAAGATCGGCGAGTACATCCGCTTCCAGTCCTCGATCCCGGCCGCGCTCAACGAGATGGCGATCCTGATCACCGGCCGCTTCTGGGGCGCGCAGTACGAATTCTGGGCCCACAGTCAGCTCGCGCGCACCGCCGGGCTCCCCGACGCGATCATCGACGCGATCGCGCAGGGCCGGCGGCCGGCCGCGATGAGCGACGACCAGCGCATCGTGCACGACTTCTGCACCGAGCTGTTCCGCGACAAGGCCGTCTCGGACGCCTCGTTCAGGGCCGCGGTCGAGCGCTTCGGGGAGCAGGGCGTGATCGACCTGATCGCGGCCAGCGGCTACTACTCGATCGTCTCGATGGTGCTGAACGTGGATCGCCACCCCCTGCCCGCCGGAGAGCAGGCGCCGCTCCGGCCGCTCTAGCGCGTTCTCCCTTGACAGCGGCCCGCGCTCGGCCGTACCGTCCCGGCCGTCAGGGACGTTCGCGACCACCGGAAAGTCTCTTGGCATGATTCTCCCGGCGTCCCTCGAGGGAGAGGTGATGGGTGGCGGACGTCCCCAGCCGGTTCGCGCGACAGCCGACCGCGGTCGAGCACTCGGAGCTGATCCAGCTCCGGGACTCGGGTCCTTCGGGCAGTCGCGCGCGCGCCGAGGCGATCCTGCTCTCGGCGGCGCGGGTCGCCATTCCGGAGATCGTGCGGACCCTCGGGCTCTCTCGCCCCACCGTCAGCCACTGGCTGCGCCGGTTCGACCGATCGGGTGTCGCCGGACTGCTGGATCGCCCGCGATCCGGCCGCCCGGTCAGGATCTCTTCCGAAGCACTCCGTCACATCTCCATGGTGGTGAGCGCCCGGCCCCGGGATCTGGGCATCCCGGGGACGCGGTGGAGCCTGGCCAGGCTCCGGCAGTATCTCGTCCAGGCTGGTGTGGTGCCCACGCTGTCGCTGGAATCGCTCCGGGTCGCCATGAAGCGCGCCGGGCTCGCGTTCGCGAGCTCCCGCGCCGGGCAGATCCAGAAGGGAGTCACCACGATGATTCCGGGCGCTTTTGAGTATCACGCACCCAGCTCGATCGGGGAGGCCACCGCGCTGCTCGCCAGGCTCGGCGACGACGCCAAGATCCTCTCGGGAGGGCAGAGCCTCATCCCGCTGATGAAGCTCCGCCTCGCCAACCCGCGACACGTGATCGACATCAACGGCCTCCCCGGCCTCGCCTACGTGCGGGAGGACGGGGGCGCGCTGCGGATCGGGGGACTGACCCGCGAGGTGGATCTCGAGGAGTCGGACCTCGTGCGGTCCCGCTACCCCCTCCTCGCGGACACCTGCAAGGTCATCGCCGACCCGATCGTGCGCAACCTGGCCACGGTCGGCGGCAACCTCGCCCACGGCGACCCGGCGAACGACCACCCCGCGACGATGCTCGCCTTGGGCGCCGAGATCGTGGCGGTCGGCGGGAGCGGCGAGCGGAAGATCCCGATCACGTCGTTCTTCACGGGCCCGCTCAGCACCGCGCTCAAGCACGACGAGATCGTGGTGGAGATCCGGGTGCCGGCGCCCAAGCCCGGCAGCGGGGGAGCCTACGTGAAGATGGAGCGCAAGGTGGGCGACTTCGCCACCGCGGCGGTGGCGGTGCAGCTCACGCTGGCCGCCAACGGCACCTGCGAGCAGGTGGGCATCGGCCTCACCAACGTGGGCGCGGTGCCGATCAAGGCGACGCAGGCCGAGGCGTCGCTTCGCGGCAAGCGGCCGGACGACGCGGCCATCAAGCAGGCGGCCCAGCTGGCCGCGGACGCGGCGCAGCCCGAGGCGGACCTGCGGGGATCGGTCGAGTACAAGAAGGACCTGGTGCGGGTATTGACCGGCCGTGCGCTCCGGAAGGCGATCGAGCGCGCGCAGAGAGGGGGCTGAGCGCATGCTCGTCAAGGTCGCGATCAACGGCGAGAAGCACGAGGTGGAAGTGGAGGCGCGGCTCCTCCTGGTCCACATGATCCGGGAGAACCTGCGGCTCACCGGCACCCACATCGGCTGCGACACGAGCCACTGCGGCGCCTGCACGGTGCTGCTCGACGGGCGGCCGGTCAAGGCCTGCACCATGTTCGCGGTCCAGGCGCACGGGCGCGAGATCACCACCGTGGAGGGCCTCGAGCAGGACGGCAAGCTCCATCCCCTGCAGGAAGGCTTCATGGCCGAGCACGGGCTGCAGTGCGGCTACTGCACGCCGGGCATGCTGATGACCGGGGTGGCGTTCCTCAAGAAGAACCCCAAGCCCACCGAGGACGACATCCGCCGGGCCATCTCGGGCAATCTCTGCCGCTGCACCGGCTACGTGAACATCGTCAAGTCCGTCCAGCACGCGGCGGCCAAGCTCCAGGGAGGCGCATGATGGCACTGAGAACGTCGCCCGAAGTCGGCGGGATGGGGCACTCGGTCAAGCGGAAGGAAGACCCGCGGTTCATCCGCGGCAAGGGCACCTACGTGGACGACGTGGTGCTGCCCGGCATGCTCTACCTCGACATCGTGCGCAGCCCGTTCGCCCACGCCAAGATCAAGAAGATCGACGGGTCCAAGGCGACCGCGATCCCCGGCGTGCTCGCGGTGATCACCGGCGAGACTCTCGCGAAGTACAACCTGCACTGGATGCCGACGCTCATGTCGGACACCCAGATGGTCCTGCCGGTCGAGAAGGTCATGTACCAGGCCCAGGAGGTCGCGGCGGTGCTCGCGACCAGCCGGTACGCGGCCGCCGACGGCGTGGCCGCGGTCGAGGTCGAGTACGAGCCGCTGCCGGTCGTGGTGGATCCGAAGAAGGCGCTGGCGCCCGGAGCCCCGGTGCTCCGCACCGACAAGAAGGACAAGAAGGACAATCACATCTGGCACTGGGAGTGGGGGAACAAGGCCGAGACCGACCGCGTCTTCACCGAGGCGGAGGTGACGGTCAAGGAGGACATCTACATCCCGCGCATCCACGTGGCGTCGATCGAGACCTGCGGCTGCGTGGCCCATTTCGACAAGGTCCAGGACAAGCTCACGGTGTGGATGACCACCCAGGCTCCGCACGCGATCCGGACCGTGTTCGCGCTGGTGGCCGGCCACGTGGGGCTCGAGGAGCACAAGATCCGCATCATCTCCCCCGACATCGGCGGGGGCTTCGGGGGCAAGGTGCCGGTCTACCCGGGCTACGTGATCGCGGTGGCCGCCTCGGTGCTCACCGGCAAGCCGGTGAAGTGGATCGAGGACCGCATGGAGAATCTCCAGGCGGACTCCTTCGCGCGCGACTACCACATCACCGCCGAGCTGGCCGCGCGGAAGGACGGCACCCTCACCGCGCTCCGGATCAAGACGCTGGCCGATCACGGCTACACCGACGCGGCGGCTAACCCCTCCAAGTTCCCGGCCGGGCTCTTCCACGTCTGCACCGGCTCCTACGACCTCAAGGCCGCCCACGTCGAGGTGGACGGGGCCTACACGAACAAACCGCCCGGCGGCATCGCCTACCGCTGCTCCTTCCGCGTGACCGAGGCGGTACACACGATCGAGCGCATGGTGGACATCATGGCCCACCAGCTCGGCGTCGACCCGGCCGAGTTCCGGATGAAGAACTTCATCAAGCCCGAGCAGTTCCCCTACAAGTCGGCGCTCGGCTGGGAGTACGACAGCGGCAACTACGGGGGCGCGCTCCGCAAGGCCATGGACACCATCGGCTACGCGGACCTGCGCCGCGAGCAGGCCGAGAAGCGCAAGCGCGGGGAGCTGATGGGCATCGGGATCTCGAGCTTCACCGAGATCGTCGGCGCGGGTCCGTCCAAGCACTTCGACATCCTCGGCCTCAAGATGTTCGACAGCTGCGAGATCCGCATCCATCCCACCGGCAAGGCGATCGCGCGGTTCGGCACCAAGTCGCAGGGCCAGGGCCACGAGACCACCTACGCCCAGATCCTGGCCGAGGAGCTCGGCATCCCGGCCAAGGACATCAAGGTCGAGGAGGGTGACACCGACACCGCGCCGTACGGGCTCGGCACTTACGCGAGCCGCTCCACCCCGGTGGCGGGCGCCGCCGCCGCCATCGCGTCGCGCAAGATCCAGGACAAGGCGCGCAAGATCGCCGCGCACCTGCTCGAGGCCGCGCCGGAGGACCTGGTGTGGGAGCCGGGCAAGTTCTCGGTCAAGGGCGCGCCCGACCGGGCGAAGACGATCCAGGAGATCGCCTTCGCGGCCTACACCAATCATCCGCAGGGCATGGAGGCCGGCCTCGAGGCGGTCAGCTACTACGACCCGCCCAACCTCACCTACCCGTTCGGCAGCTACATCTGCGTCGTCGACATCGACAAGGGCACCGGCGAGGTGAAGGTCCGCCGCTTCGTGGCCATCGACGACTGCGGCAACATCATCAACCCCATGATCGTCCAGGGACAGGTGCACGGCGGGCTCACGATGGGGCTGGCCCCCGCGCTCTTCGAGGAGATCTCCTACGACGAGATCGGCAACGTGCAGGGCGGCAGCTTCATCGACTACCTGCTGCCCACCGCGGTGGAGACGCCGAAGTGGGAGACCGGCCACACCGTGACGCCGTCGCCGCATCACCCCCTCGGGGCCAAGGGAGTGGGCGAGTCCGCCACCGTCGGCGCCCCCGCCGCGATCGCCAATGCGGTGGTGGACGCGCTCTGGCACCTGGGGGTGCGCCACATGGACATCCCGATCACGCCGCCGAAAGTCTGGCGTTTGCTTCGGGAGCACGGCGTCACCGAGTAACCTTTGCAAGATCTGCTCGCGCTTGCCGCCGATCTCCGTCGCCAGGGTGAGGCATTCGCCCTGGCGACGGTCGTGCGGTGCGAGCGGCCGACGTCCGCCAAGCCGGGGGCGAAAGCGCTGATCCGGACGGACGGCCACGTGTCCGGCTGGGTGGGGGGCGCGTGCGCCGAGCCGGTGGTGGCGCGGGAGGCGCTCGCGGCGCTTCGCGACGGCCAGCCGCGCCTGGTCGTCCTGGTCGGCGAGGGGGGGCGCGACCCGGCCCGGACCGAAGGCATCGTGCACTATCCGATGACGTGCCACAGTGGGGGCACGCTGGAGATCTACGTGGAGCCGTTTCTGCCGAAGGCGCTGCTGGTCCTGGTGGGTCACGGGCCGGTGATCGAGACACTCGCCACCCTCGCGGAGAGCACCGGCTACGGCGTCGTCACGCTGCCGGGCGACGCGATCGGGGCCGCTCTGGGCGGCCTCGCGCTCGGGTCCGACTCCTCGGTGGTGGTGGCCACGCACGGCGAGCTCGACGAGGACGCGCTGGCCCAGGTGCTCGCGACGCCCGCCGGCTACGTCAGCCTCGTCGCCAGCCGCAAGCGGGCCGCGAGTATTCTCGAGACGCTCCACCGCCGTGGCGTGGCCCGCGAGCAGCTCGGGCGGCTCAAGGCGCCCGCCGGGCTCGACATCGGCGCGGTGACGCCCGAGGAGATCGCGGTCAGCATCCTGGCCGAGATCATCCACGCGCGTCACAGCAAGACCGATCACCTCGCGGTGGCCGCCTTCGAGCCGGCCGCGGAAGCGAAAGACCCGATCTGCGGCATGACGGTGGAGACCGCCACCGCGCGTTACCAGTCGGATTGGGCCGGGCGCTCGGTCTACTTCTGCTGCCTCCGCTGCAAGGAGCTGTTCGACGCCGATCCCCAGAGGTACGCCGCCGCGTTCTGAGCCACGTCGTGCCCGCCGACGGCCGATCCGCCCTGGCGTGGAGTAAGATACCCGGGTGTCTCGGCCCGCCCGCGGGGAGCGCCATCCGTTCCGGGCTTGACATGCCGATGGACCGGCGCTATTGCTCCAGGCGACCATCGCTCGCGGCTACGCGGTATCCCCACAAGGAGGCGTTCATGTTTTCATACGTGAAACAGGTCGGTATCTCCACCGCTCTGTCCCAGGAAGCGCCCGCGTTCCTGGCCTCGTTCGTCATCGCGGAGGTGCTCTACAAGTTCCACAGCTTCACCCTCGAGTGCGCCGCCTTCCTTGCCACCTGGTATGTCCTGAGCTGGGTCCAGTCCCTCATCGTCGGCCCCCGCGCCAAGTAGTTTCCGGCCCGACTCTTCGTGACGATCGATCTCCGGTTGCTCGGATCGCTCCGCTGGAGGTCCGTCGGCCCCCACCGTGGCGGACGGGTGGTGGCAGTGGCCGGACATCCCACCGAGCCGAGCACGTTCTACTTCGGCGCCTGCGCGGGCGGGGTGTGGAAGACGACCGATGGCGGCGTCTACTGGGAACCCATCTCCGACGGCTTCTTCGAGACCGCCGCGGTGGGCGCGATCGCAGTGGCCCCGTCCGCGCCGAACGTGATCTACGCCGGCACCGGCGAGGCGTGCATCCGCGGCAACGTCTCCCACGGCGACGGCGTCTATCGCTCCGACGACGGAGGCCGCTCGTGGCGGAACATCGGGCTCCGCGATAGCCGCCACATCGGCCGGGTCCGCGTGGATCCGCGAGACCCCGATACCGTGTACGTGGCGGCGCTGGGGCACGCCTGGGGCTCGAACCGCGAGCGGGGCGTCTTTCGCTCCCGGAACGGCGGCGCCACCTGGGAGCACGTGCTCTTCCGGAGCGAGCGAGCGGGGGCCGTCGACCTCTCGCTGGATCCGAACAATCCGCGCGTGCTGTTCGCGGCGGTATGGCAGGCCCAGCGCATGCCGTGGGCGATGACGAGCGGAGGCCCGGACTCGGGGCTCTGGCGGTCCGCCGACGGCGGCGACACGTGGACCGACATCAGCCGCAACCCCGGGATGCCGCGCGGCGTCCTCGGGCGCATCGGCGTGGCCGTCTCCCCCGCCGACGGTCGGCGCGTCTACGCGGTGGTGGAGGCCGAGGACGGCGCGCTCTTCCGGTCGGACGACGGCGGCGCCACCTGGCAGCGGGGCAGCGAGGAGGCGGGCCTTCGCGGCCGTCCCTGGTACTACATGCACGTCATGGCCGACCCGGGCGACGCGGACACGCTCTGGGTGGCGGACTACGCGCTCTGGAAATCGATCGACGGGGGCAAGACCTTCGTCGAGGTGGCGACCCCGCACGGCGACAATCACGACCTCTGGATCGACCCCGCCGACTCGCGGCGCATGATCGAGGGCAATGACGGCGGAGCCTGCGTCTCGTTCAACGGCGGGCGGTCGTGGTCCACGATCTACAACCAGCCCACCGCGCAGTTCTACCACGTCTGCGCCGATGACCAGCAGCCGTACCGGCTCTACGGCTCCCAGCAGGACAACTGGGCGATCAGCGTGCCGAGCCAGTCGCACCGTGGCGCCATCACCGCCATCGACTGGGTGCAGCCGGGCGGTGGCGAGAGCGGCTACATCGCGGTGAAACCGGGCGACCCGAACATCGTGGTGGGAGGATCGGTCGGGAGTGGGCCGGGCATGGGCCGCCTCATCCACTACGACCACCGCACCGGGCAGGAGCGCATCATCAGCGTCTGGCCCGAGGCCTACGGCATGGGGACCCCGCCCAGCGAGCACCGCTACCGGTTCCAGTGGACCTTCCCCGTCTTCTACTCGCGCTGGGACCCGCGCGAGCTGTGGATCGCCGGCAACCGCATCTTCCGATCGGTGGACGAGGGAGAGAGCTGGGAGATCCTGAGCGAAGACCTGACGCGCAACGACGCCACCAAGCTCGGGTCATCGGGCGGCCCCATCACGCGGGACAACACCGGCGCCGAGGTGTACTGCACCATCTTCGCGCTGGTCGAGTCGCCGCACGAGCGCGACGTGCTGTGGGCGGGTACGGACGATGGTCTCGTGCACCTCTCGCGTGACCGCGGTCGCTCCTGGCAACCGGTGACCCCGCCGGACCTGCCCGAGTGGGCGCTGATCAGCGTGCTCGAGCCCTCACCTCACGATGCCGCCACCTGCTATCTCGCGGCCACGCGCTACAAGCACGACGACATGCGCCCATACCTCTTCAAGACGAGCGACTATGGGCGCAGCTGGAACCGGATCGGCGAGACCCTGCCGCCCGACGAGTTCACCCGGGTGATCCGCGAGGACCCAGGCCGACGCGGGCTGCTCTACTGCGGCACCGAGACTGGGGTGTGGGTGTCCCTCGACGACGGAGGTGCCTGGGCGCGGCTGCGCGGCAACCTGCCGGTGGTGCCGATCCACGATCTCATCGTCAAGGACGGCGACCTCGTGGCGGCCACGCACGGGCGCTCCTTCTGGATCCTCGACGATCTGTCGCCACTGCACCAGATGGCGGACGCGGTCGCCCGCTCCGATGCGCATCTCTTCACGCCGCGGCGGACCGTGCGGTGGCGGGCTTACCGGGGGCACGGCGTGAACCCGGGCCCCAATCGAGAGATCGCCTACCGCATGGCCGGCTCGGTCGGCTACGGCTATCGCCAGGTAGAAGCGCCGACGGGGGAAAAGGAGGAGCGAAAGCTGGACGCGGGGGAAAATCCCCCGGGCGGCGTGATCGTGCACTATTGGCTGCGCGAGGTGCCAGTGGGCGACCTCCTGCTGGCCTTCCTCGACGACGGCGGCCGGGAGATCCGGTCGTTCACGAGCAGGCGCGACCCCGCGCCCGCGGACCCGGCCGTCACGTCGCCCACCGGCGGCGGTGGCGAGGAACCACCGCCCGCGCCGGAGCTTCCGGCCGGCAGGGACGAGGAGCCGCACCCGACCAAGAACGCCGGCGCCAACCGCTTCGTGTGGAATCTGCGGGGCCCCGACGCGACCAAGCTCCCCGACAACAAGGGGCGCGGCGGCAGCGTCGACATGCTCGCCGCGCCCCGCGTGCCTCCCGGCGCGTACCAGGTGCGGCTCGCTGTGAACGGCCAGACGCTGACCCAGCGGTTCGAGGTCACGAAAGACCCGCGGGTGCGCGCGACGGACTCGGAGAATCGGGAGGCATTCGCCCTCGCGAAGCAGGCGCACGACCTCCTCACGCGGGTGCACGACGCGGTGCTCCGGCTCCGTGCCGTCCGCGCGCAGGCCGAGGGCTGGGCGAGCCGGGTGGCAACGCCCGCGATCAAGTCGGCGGCGAATGGGCTGGCTCGGACGCTGACCGCGGTCGAGGAGGAGCTGATCCAGGTCCGCTCGGAGAACCCGCGCATGTTTCCCCCCAAGCTCAATACGCGGATCGGCACCGTCATCCCGCTCATCGAATACTCCGACGCCGCGCCGACGCAGGCCCTTCGCGACCTGACCGCGGACCTCGCGCGACGCGCCGAAGCCGAGCTCGGCAAGCTCGCCCGGATCCTCACGGAGGAGGTGGCGCGCTTCAACGCGCTCTGCAAGGAGGCGGACGTGGCTGCGATCGTCCCCCCGCCGGCCTCGGGCGGCTGACCGGGTGCCGCCGCCCAAGCTCATGTCCATGCGGGACGCCGTCGCTCGCTTCGTGCCGGACGGCGCCTCGATCTGCATGGGCACCGCGCTCGAGGCGCTCATCCCCTTCGCGGCGGGCCACGAGCTGATCCGCCAGCGGCGGCGCGAGCTCACCCTGATCGGCCCCATCTCCGACATCCTCTTCGACCAGCTCATCGGCGCGGGCTGCGTGCGCCGGGTGATCGCGGCGTGGGTCGGTAACGTGAGCGCGGGCCTCGGCCACAACTACCGCCGCGCGGTCGAGCAGCGCGTGCCGGGCCCGCTCGACGTGGAGGACCACTCGAACCTCACGATCGCCTTCGCGCTGCAGGCCGCCGCGCTCGGCGTGCCCTACCTGCCCACCCGCTCGCTGCTCGGCACCGATCTGCCGACGTCCAACCCGGCCTTCAAGGCGGCCGCCGATCCCTGGTCCGGCGCCCAGCTCCTGCTGGTGCCCGCGATCGCGCCGGACGTGGCCATCCTCCACGTGCAGCGCGCCGACGAGGAGGGCCACGCACACGTCTGGGGCACGCTCGGGGTCACGCGCCAGGCCGCCTTCGCGGCGAAGCGCGTGATCATCGTGGCCGAGGAGATCCGCCCGCGCGCGCGCATCCTGAGCGACCCGGGCCTCGTCCTCACCCCCGCGCTCAAGGTGGCCGCGGTGGTCCACGAGCCGTGGGGCGCGTTCCCCTCGCCGGTGCAGGGCTACTACGGCCGTCGTCACGAGTTCTTCCACCGCTACCACGAGGAGAGCCGGACCGCCGAGGGCTTCCGCCGGTGGCTCGCGCACTGGGTCCACGAGGTGCCCGACTGGAAGGGCTTCCTGGCCCGGCTCGACGAGGGCGTCCTCGAGGCGCTGCGGGCCACCCACCCCTTGCCGTCCGAGCCGCTCGACTACGGAGCCTGACCATGAAGATCACCGCCATCGAGGCCGTGCCCCTCGCCATCCCTCTCAAGCCGATGACGCCGCCGTCGCCCTGGACCGGCGGCACGCGCAAGCAGATCTACGTGCTCGTGCACACCGACGAGGGCGTCACCGGCCTCGGCGAGGCCTTCGCCTACGGCGCGCCGCTCGCGGTGGTGAGCGTGATCGAGGAGAGCCTGGCTCCGCTCGTGATCGGGCTCGATCCGCTCGCGATCGAGGCGGTGGTGGACGTGATGCACCGGGGCACCATGATCTACGGCCGGCGCGGCCTCGGCATGTTCGCGATCAGCGGGATCGAGATCGCGCTGTGGGACCTGCTCGGCAAGGTGCGCAATGCGCCGGTGTACGAGCTGCTGGGCGGCGCCCGGCGCCCGCGCCTGCCCGCCTACGCGAGCCTCCTGCGCTACGAGACGCCGGAGGCGGTCGCGGCGGCCTGCCGCCACTTCGTGGCCCAGGGCTTCCGCATGCTCAAGCTCCACCAGACCGACGTGGCCTCGGTGCGCGCGGCGCGCGACGCGGTGGGCCCCGACGTGGAGCTGATGCTCGACACCAACTGCCCCTGGACGCCCTTCGAGGCCGTCGCGATGGCCCGCGCGCTGGCCCCCTACCGTCTCTTCTGGTTAGAAGAGCCGGTGTGGCCGCCGGAGGACTACGCGGGGCTCGCGCGCGTCGCCGCCGCCACCGAGACGCCGATCGCGCTGGGCGAGAACGAGTCCACCCTCTACGGGTTCAACGAGATCGTGCGGCAGCGGGCGGGCGACGTGCTCCAGCCGAGCATCACCAAGGTCGGCGGCATCTCGGAGTTCCGGAAGATCGCCGCGCTGGCCCAGGCCGCGAACCTGCCGATCGCGCCGCACTCGTTCTACTTCGGGCCCGGCCTCGCCGCGACCCTGCACGTGGCCGCGACCTTCGGCGGGCCGCTGCCGGTCGAGTTCCCGACCGGCGACCAGGAGACGCCGTTCCTGGCCCGGCCGATCCAGGCGCGCGACGGCTGGATGGAGGTGCCGAAGGGCCCCGGGCTCGGCGTCGAGCTCAACCCGGAGGCCCTGCGCCGCCATCCCTTCGTGAAGGGCAGCGCCCAGATCTTCGACCTCCGATGAGCGCCAAGAGCGCGAAGAGGCCGAACCGCCGAACCGAAGGCACCCGCCCTCGAGCGCTATGAACGAGAAGCTTCCGGACGATTACACGGACCGCGAACTGATGGTCATCGCGGCCGCGCGCGAGATCCATGACGACGACGTGGTCTTCGTCGGCATGCGGCTGCCCCTGATCGCGTTCGCCTACGCCAAGCGCACGCACGCACCCGGCGCCACCGGGCTCTTCGAGAACGGCGTCGTGCGCGATCGGCCGTCGCCCGAGACGCTGATGACCATGAGCGACCCGCCGAACATCCCGGGCGCCCTCTGGTGCACCGGCACGATCGAGATCATGGCGTTCCTCCAGCAGGGACTCGTGGACCTGGGGTTCATCGGCGGCGCCGAGATCGACCGGTTCGGCAACCTGAACACGTCCTACGTCGGCAACTGGCGCCACCCGAAGGTGCGGCTACCCGGCAGCGGCGGCGGCGCCGACATCGCGAGCCTGGCCCGGCGCTTCGTGGTGATCATGCCGCAGGAGAAGCACCGGTTTCGCGAGCGCGTCGACTACATCACCTCGCCCGGCTTCGGCGACGGCCCGGGCTGGCGCGCGCGGGTCGGCCTCACCGGCGGGGGACCCGCGGCGGTGGTCACCACGCTGGGCGTCTTCCGCTTCGACCCCGCGAGCTGCGAGATGTACCTGGCCTCCTATCATCCGGGGCAGAGCGTGGATCGCGTCCAGGCCGCCACCGGATTCGCGCTCGCGACCGCGCCAGACGTGGGCCCGACCCCGACGCCGACCGCGGCGGAGCTCGCCATCGTCCGCGAGTGCGATCCCGCGGGGTTCTGGACGCGCGCCGCGTGACCACCGCCGATCCCACCGGCGCGGCGGCCCGCCGGTGGCTCATGTGGGGCATCCCCGCCCTGATCTTCCTCATCGCCTTCCTGCACCGCGCGGCGCCCGGCGTGCTGGCCAAGGAGCTCATGCAGGCGTTCGGCATCACCGGCACGGTGGTGGGATTGCTCTCCGCGATGTACTTCTACTCGTACGCGGGCTTCATGGTGCCCGGCGGGGTGCTGATCGACAGCGTTGGCCCGCGCTGGGTGATCGCGGGGGGCGGGGCGATCATGGGCGTGGGCTCCGTGGCCATGGGGCTCGCCACGAGTACCGCGGTCCTGTTCACCGGCCGCCTGCTGGTGGGCCTGGGCGCGACCGTGACCTTCACGGGCGCGCTGAAGATCGCGGCGAACTGGTTCCCGCGCTCGCAGTTCGGGATGATGTCCGCCCTGACCGCGACGGTCGGCGTCCTCGGAGCGCTCGTGGGCAGCGCGCCCCTCGCCGCGCTGGCGTTGAGCGTCTCCTGGCGCGGAGCCCTGGTCATCATCGGCGCGGTGACGCTGGCGGCCGCGCTCCTCTGCGCGGCGCTCGTCCGCGACCAGCCCGCCGGCGCGGACGACGCGGCGCCCGGCGGCGCGTCGCTCCGGGACGCCCTGGCCGGAACCGCCCAGGTCCTGCGCAACCCCTACACCTGGCCGCCGTTCCTCTGCTTCTTCTTCCTCTACGCGGCGATGGGCAACTTCTTCCTGTGGAGCGTGCCGTTTCTCCGTGACGTCTACGACCTCGCCACAACGAAGGCCGCGCTGTACGCCTCGCTGCCCTCGGTCGCGCTGCTCGTCTCCGCTCCGCTCACCGGCTATCTCTCCGACCGCGTGCTGCACCGCCGGAAGCTCCCTTACATCGTCCTCGTCTCCGGGCAGTTCGTGGTCTGGCTCGCGTTCGCGCTGACCCTCGGCACCCTGCCGCTGCCCGGCGTCTGCGCGCTCTTCGTGTGCATCGGGATCACGGGCGGCGCCTTCGTGCTCACCTGGCCGATGGGCGCCGAGGTGAATCCGCCGGGCCTCGCGGGCAGCGCGGTCGCGGTGACCAACCTGGGCGGCTTCGTGGGCGCCGCGCTCACCCAGGGGCCGGTCGGCGCGGTGCTCGACGCGCGGTGGACCGGCGCGGTCGTCGAGGGCGCCCGTGTGTACCCGGTGGGCGCCTACCGGGGCGCCTTCGCGATCTGCGTGCTCTTCGTGCTGGCCGCCGCCGCGATCAGCCTCCTCCTGAGGGAGACGCGGGGCGAGAACGTGCATCACCGCCTCCGCCCGGCCCGGCCGGCCGCGGGAACCGCGCCCCGTAGGGCTCGGGGGGAATCCTGAGCGCGTTGGTGACGAACGAGATCAGGTGGTAGAAGCCGGCCAGCGCGACCAGCTCGACGAGCTGCTCGTCGCTCCAGTGCCCGCGCAGCGCCGTCCAGAGCGCGTCGTCCACCTGGGCCCGGTCGTGGAGCGCGTCCACGAGGCGGATGAGCAGCCGCTCGCGACCGGGGAACGCGCCGGCCTCCGGCTCCGGCGCGCAGGTGGCGGCCACCTGGGCCGCGGTCAGGCCGACCCGCTCGGCGAAGAAGGCCACGTGGACGCCCCACTCGTACTCGGAGCCGCAGCGGGCGCACGTCCGGTCGATGACGATCTCCCGCTCGCGCAAGCCGATGGAGCCCCGGTCGAGCAGGCCGCCCGCCATCACGCGCAGGAACACCCGCTCGTTGACCGCGAGGGTGCGGAACAGGGCGAGCGGCGGCACGCCCGGCGGCATGACGCGGTCGAGCGCGGCCTGGACCGGCGGGGGGTAGGGAGGCTCGAGGGGGGCGACGCGGGCCTGGGTCATGGCGTGGGCCTCCGGTGAAGCGTGGGGGTGAGCCGCGTGCTATCATTTCAGTAGCACGTAGCCTACCGCTACTCATTCCGTAGCACAAGGGAGGCGCGCGATGGCGGGAACGCCCAGGCCGGGACATCCGGTGCGCGGCTCGCGGAGCGGCCGGCCGATCATGGCCCTCCTGGACCTGCTGAGCCGGCGCTGGACGCTCCGGGTGATCTGGGAGCTGCGGGAAGGCCGGCTGACCTTCCGGGCGCTCCAGGAGGCCTGCGGCGGCGTCAGCCCGACCGTGCTCAACGAGCGGGTGCGCGAGCTGCGGGAGAGCGGGCTGCTGGAGTCGGCGGGCGCGGCGGGCTACGGCCTCACGCCGATGGGGCGCGAGCTGATCGTGCAGTTCCGGCCGCTGGTCGGCTGGTCGGCCCGGTGGGCCGCCGCGCTCACTCGCGGTCGAGGAACCCCTCGGTCATCGCGTTGACCTCGGGGATGCCGGTGCGCGCGATCGCGTTGATGCGGGCCTTGACCTCCGCGAGCGGGCGGACCGGCTTCTTCGCCATGAGCTGCGCGTAGTCGCGCGCGGCCTGGGCCAGCTCGGCTCCCGGCACCACCCGGTTCACGAGGCCCCAGGCCTGCGCCTCCGCCGCGGAGTAGCGGGCGCACCCCATGATGATCTCCTTGGCCCGCGCCGGACCGACCATCCGCACGAAACGGGTGGTGGTGCCCACCCCGAGCGGCACGCCCAGGTCCACCTCCGGGATCCAGAACTGCGCCTCCGCGGCCGCGATGCGGAAGTCGCACGCGAGCGCGAGGCCCCAGCCGCCGCCCACCGCGTGGCCGTTGACCGCCGCGATGGTGGCCTGCTCGAGGTTCTCGAGCAGCGCGTTCGACCGCTCGAAGAGGCGGCGGAACTGCGACTTGCGGGAGAGGAAGAGCCGGCGGCGCTCCTCCGGGGTCGCGGCCTTGGCGTGCCCGGCGTCGGCTCCCGCGGAGAAGACCGGGGGCGCGCCGGTCACGATGACGACCCGGGTCGACGCGTCGTCGCGCAGCTCGGCGAAGGCCGCGCCCAGCTCGGCGAGCATCTCGTCGCTCAGCGAGTTGCGGCGGTCGGGGCGATCGAGCGTGACGGTGGCGATGGGGCCGTCGCGGGTGAGGAGCACGTTGGGGGCCATGGCCTGGTCCTATCCTCTTCCGTGCGGGGTGAGGGACGAGGCGTTCTCGTCGGCGAGGAGGCGGAGACGGCCGGCGCGGACGAGCTCGGTCGCGCGGGCGAACCCGTCGCCCGCGCGGCGGTCGGCCTCGATGGCGGGGCGCACCTCGCCGTCGAGGAAGCGCTCGAGGGCGCCGGAGAGGCGGCGGCGCACCTCGCCGTAGCCCTTCACGATGTTGGCCAGCTCCGCCACCTCGGCGGCCAGGTCCAGGTCGAGCGCGGCGGCCGCGAGCACCGCGTCCTCCCAGCGATGCATGAGCGCGAACTCGCGCCGGCGCCGGAGCGAGGACGGGCGGAGCCCGCGGAGCCGGGCGAGGAGCCAGACGCGCAGGAAGCCCAGCACCGAGGTGGTCTTGACGTGCTGGCCGATCGTCAGCCGTCCGTCGGGCCAGCGCCGCTCGGCCCAGCGCGCGATCGGCCCCCCGATCGCGGCGGGCAGGATGCCGTA
>DATFGS010000823.1:0-1154 GCA_035249225.1 Candidatus Methylomirabilota bacterium
CGGGCGGGTGCAGATCGACCGCTGGCGGCCGGTGGTGCGGAAGGAGAACGGCTTCAGCCTGATCCTGTGGCGCCAGCAGGGGATGCTCTGCGTGATGGTGTCCGACCTCGTCTCCGACGAGGACCTCGCCCGCTTCAAGCAGTACTTCGTGAAGGTCCGGTCCTCGACCGAGCCGTACGCGGTGTACTAGCCGGGGCTGGACCCGCGGGATCCGTGGGCCTGCCCCACGGCCCAGGGCAGGGCCATCAGGGCCCAGGCGACCATGACCACCTCGGAGTCGCCGAAGTTGTACTCGGTGAGACCGCCCAGGAGAAAGCCGGTGATCGCGGCCAGGCTCCCCGCCACCAGCGCACGCTCGCGCCCCGCCTCGGCCGGCAGCCGCCACCACAGCCGGAGCGCGTGCGCGTAGAAGGCGATCCAGATCCAGAGCCACGCCGCGGCGCCCAGCGCGCCACGCTCCACCAGGATCTGCAGCGGCGTGTTGTGGACGTGGGAGGTGTGCTGCTTGGCCGCCTCCGGCCGCGCGAAGCGCGGGAACTCGCGCTTGACCCCGCCCGGGCCGACCCCCAGCAGCGGATGCTCCCGCCACATGGCGAGGCCGCTCCGCCACATGTAGACGCGCTCGCGCGCCCCTGCCTCGCGGGGATCCGCCATCTGCACGAGCCGCTGGTGGAGCTCCGAGAGCGTGAGGGAGCGCTGGCGCACGCTGGCGGGCGTGGCCAGCAGCGCCACCGCCACCAGGAGCACGGTCCCGACCGCGATCCAGCCCGCGCGACGGGCGAGCGGCAGCCAGGCGAGTGCTCCGGCCGCGAACGCGATCCAGGCGCCTCGGGTGAACGTCACCACGAGGCCGGCCAGCGAGACCAGCCACGGGATCGGGGCCCATCGCCGGAAGGCCGGGCCGGGAACGACCCGCGGGAGGGTGGCCAGGAGCACGAGGGTCAGGACCCCGGCCAGGGTCATGTAGATGCTGAAGAGCCCCCGGGCGCGGTCGCAGCGGTGATAGAGCCAGCGCGGGCTGAATCCGGCCCCGTCCCCGCTCGGGCACATGGTCACCTGCGCCACCCCGATCGCGGCGGCCAGCGCGACCACGAGGCTCAGACCGGTGAGAAACGCGTCGGCGGCCTCGACGTCACGCAGGGCATTGGCGGTCA
>DATFGS010000824.1:0-2118 GCA_035249225.1 Candidatus Methylomirabilota bacterium
AAGGACCGGCGCCGGCTCCGCTCGATGGCCAGCGCGGTGGTGGGCGCGGGCCTCGCGGTGATGCTGATCCTGGGCGTGGTGGGGCTGCGCGTTCAGCAGGTGCGCCTGTCCTACCGGCTGGACGCGCTGCGGAGCAGCCGCGCCGAGGCCGAGGAGCTCAATCGCCGGCTGCGGGTGGAGATGGCCACGCTCAAGTCGCTCTCGCGCATCGAGGGCAAGGCCCGCACCGAGCTCGGCATGGTGGCGCCCGCGCGCGACCAGGTCCGCATCGCCCGCGAGTTCGTGCCGGGCGGCCGGGGGGCCGCCGCGCTCGACCGGCCGTCGGTGGTGGCCGAGCGCCCGGTACCGCGTGACGTCGGAGTGCGCTAGCGAGACCGCATGACCGAGATCCGGATCGAGGGCCTGAGAACCCGGACGCTGATCTTCGCGGCGTGCCTGGCCCTCGCCTTCATCGGAATCCTCGGTCGCCTGGCCTATCTCCAGGTCTGGAAGCACGACGAGTACGCCCGCCTCGCCGACAACCAGCACGCCAAGACGGTGCCGCTCCGGCCCAAGCGCGGGCCGATCCTCGACCGCGCCGGCCAGGCTCTCGCGGTGTCCTCGCGCGCCGACGCGCTCTATGTCACGCCGGTGAAGGTGGAGGACGCGGGCCGGCTCGCCGCGCGGCTGGCCCCGATCCTGGGCGAGCCCGCCCGCGAGATCGCCCGCAAGCTCACGGTGTCGAAGAAGTTCGCCCCGGTGCGGCGGCGCCTGACCCCGGACATGGCGCGCGCGGTGCGCGAGCTGAAGGATCCCTCGCTCACGCTGGTCGAGGACAGCCTGCGGCTCTATCCGAACCGCGAGCTCGCGGCCCAGCTCATCGGCTTCGAGGGCGCGGAGGGCAAGGGGCTCGCGGGCATGGAGCAGATGTGGGACGGGCACCTGGCCGGCGTGGAGGGCCGCGCGGTGGTGGAGCGCGATGCGCTCGGCCGCGAGGTGACCGGCGCGCCCATCGTGCTCAAGCCGTCGGTGGCCGGGCAGGGGATCATGCTCACCATCGACGCGACCATCCAGTACCTCGCCGAGAAGGAAGTGGACGCGGCGTGGCGGCGCACCCGCGCGAAGTCGGCGATGGCGGTGGCGATGGACCCCCGCACCGGCGAGATCCTCGCGATGGCGATCCGGCCCACCTACAACCCGAACGCCTTCGCGACCGCCACCGACGACGACCGACGCGTCCGCGCGGTGACCGACCCCTTCGAACCCGGCTCGACCTTCAAGGTGATCATGGCCGCGTCGGCCTTGGAGGAAGGCGTCGTCCGACCCACCGACCGGATCTTCGGCGAGAACGGGGCGATCACGATCGCCAATGCGACCATCCATGACTGGAAGAAGTACGGCTGGCTCACCTTCACCGAGGTGCTCCAGAACTCCTCCAACGTGGGCTCGATCAAGGTCGGCATGCAGATCGGCAAGGAGCGCTACTACAAGTACATGACCGGCTTCGGCTTCGGGGCCCCGACCAACCTGGGCCTGCCCGGGGAGAGCCGCGGGCAGCTGCGGCCGCCCGCGCAGTGGTCCGGCCTCTCGCTCGCCACCATGTCCATCGGCCAGGAGGTCTCGGTGACCGCGGTGCAGATGATCGCCGCGTTCTCCGCGGTGGCCAACGGGGGCCGGCTCATGCAGCCTCAGATCATCCGCGCGGTGGTGGACGCGCAGGGGCGCGAGATTCGCTCCTTCGAGCCCAAGACGGTCCGCCAGGTCATCAGCCCCGAGACCGCGCGGACCCTGACCGACATGATGGTCAACGTGGTGGCCAACGGCACCGGCCGCCACGCGGCGATCCCCGGCTACGACGTGGCGGGCAAGACCGGCACCGCGCAGAAGATGGACCCGGCGACCAGGCGCTACTCGCGCGCTCCCGGCGTGCTCTCGTTCGTCGGGTTCGTGCCCGCCGACGACCCGCGGCTCACCATGATCGTGCTGCTCGACGAGCCCAAGAACGAGAAGTGGGGCAGCGAGGCGGCCGCGCCCATGTTCGCCGCGATCGGGCGCGAGGCGCTGCGCTACCTGAACGTGCCCCCGCGCGACAGCAGCCCGGTGCCGATCGTCCGCGGCGAGATCCTGGCCGGCGCCTCC
>DATFGS010000825.1:0-6245 GCA_035249225.1 Candidatus Methylomirabilota bacterium
GGTATCCAGGGTCACCGGTTAACAGGAGGCCGGAATGGCGTATATCATCGCGGAGCCGTGCGTCAACGTGAAGGACAAGGCCTGCGTCGAGGTCTGCCCCGTGGATTGCATCTACGAGGGCGAGACCATGCTCTACATCCATCCGGATGAGTGCATCGACTGCGGGGCTTGCGAGCCTGTCTGCCCGGTGAAGGCCATCTTCGCGGAAGACGAGACGCCGGCCAACTGGAAGAACTACATCGAGCTGAACAAGCAGTTCTTCAAGGACAACCCGGGGGTCAAGCCGGCGACCAAGGCCTAGCCGCCTCGGCCGTCCGTTCGCCTGACGAGGGACCCGCTCGCGGGTCCCTCTTTTCTTGCCCTGACACGGCGGCACGGCGGGGCGCGGGCTGCACACGTCGCGGTGCACGAACACGCGCGGAGCCGCTGAATTCTCGGGTTCCGAGCGGCCGACGTGCGTGGCACAGGCCTTGCGACAGAGGTCGCGCATGACAGCCTTGATGCCTGCTCCCGAGACCGCTCCCCGGCCGTCGCCGCCCCGCATCCCCAAGGGCCTTTCCGAATCGAGCGTGTCGCCGACCGCGCCCGCGCGGCCCTTGCCGGGCTTTCACGGCGCGGTCTCCGACTTCAAGCGCCGGCTGATCGAGGCCACGCTCACGCAGGCGGGCGGCAACCGCACCCGCGCCGCCCGCGAGCTGGGCCTGCAGCGCACGTACCTGCTGCGCCTGATCCGCGAGTTCGAGATCCGCGTGCCACCCGGAACGATGCACGCGCGACGCGCGGAGGCGGGCAGGCCGCCCGCGGCTCACGCCGCGCCGGCGCAAACACGTTGACACCCGGTCACGCCCCGGTTTGAAATGAATGGGTGAGCGACGTGTGGATCGCCGGAGCGGGGATGACCCGCTTCGGCCGGCGTGACGAGAACCTCCAGGACCTCATCGCGGAGGCGGCCCTGGCCGCCATGCACGACGCGGGCATCGAGCGCCCCGACGCCCTCGTGGTCGCCGCGATGAACCCGGAAGAGTTCACCGGCGAGGGCAACTACGGCTCGCTGATCGCCACCCGGCTCGGCCTCTCGCACGTGCCGGCCCTGCGCGTGGAGACCGCGACGTCCTCGGGAGTGGCCGCGGTCTACACCGCGTTCGCCTCGATCGCGGCGGGCTTCAATCGCTCCGTCCTCGTGGTGGGCGGCGAGAAGATGACCCACCTGGCGACGCCGCGCGTGTCCGAGATCATCGGGCGTTCCATCGATCCGCACGAGAAGAGCTACGGCACCACCATGCCCGCCCTCGCGGGTCTCATCACGCGCGCGGCGATGCACCGGCGCGGGCTCTCGCTGCGGGAGATCTCGCAGGTGGCGGTGAAGAACCACGCCCACGGCGCCCGCAACCCCTTCGCCCACTTCCAGGAGGCGGTGACGCTCGAGGCGGTGATGGAGAGCCGGCTCGTGGCCGACCCGCTGCGCCTCTTCCACTGCTGCCCCATCTCGGACGGCGGCGCCGCGATCCTGCTGACCCAGGACCGCCGGGCGGTGCGGGTGGCGGGGATCGGGCAGGGGGCGGACACCATCGCGGTGCGCTATCGCACGGACCTGACCTCGTTCCGCGCCACCCAGGCCGCCGCCGAGGCGGCGTACCGCATGGCGGGCTTCGGGGCCGCGCGGGTCGAGATCGCGGAGATCCACGACGCCTTCACCCCATTCGAGCTGATCTCGCTCGAGGACACCGGGCTCGTGCCGCCGGGCAAGGCGGGGCGGGCCACGCTCGACGGGGAGACCGCGATCGGCGGGCGGCTGCCCGTGAACACCTCCGGCGGGCTCAAGGCGCGCGGCCACCCGCTCGCCGCCACCGGCATCTCGCAGATCGTGGAGCTCTTCTGGCAGCTCACCGGGCGGGCCGACGGCCGCCAGGTGGAGGCGCGCGTGGCCCTGGCCCAGTCCATCGGGGGGCTCGCCACCAACAACTGGGTGACGCTGCTGGAGGCGCGCCGCTGATGGCCGACCAGATCCGCGCCTCCCGCTGCCCGCGCTGCCGGCGCGTCGTGGTGCCGCCGGCCAGCATCTGCCCCGATCATCCGGTGCGGATGGAGGCGGCGCTGCTCCCGCCGCTCGGGGAGGTGGTCTCGTTCACCACGCTCCACTCGCCGCCCGAGGGCTTCCGGGCCCCGCTCCACCTGGCGCTCGTCGAGCTCCAGGGCGGGGCCCGGCTCTTCTGCCACGGCACCGCCACCGAGGGCGTGAAGATCGGCTCCCACGTGTCGGTGGAAGCGGTAGACTCCGTGTTCTACTTCTCTCACATGGGATTCACCGACCGGGCGCGGCTCTTCTGGCGCCGCGCCGGGGCCAGTGGCGAGCGCGTCGGCGCCATCGGCAAGAGCGTCGTCAAGGGCATGTGGAACAGGAGGCCCCGTGGCAAAGACTGAGGCCCGCTCCCGCAAGACCGCGTCGGCGGCCCGCAAGAAGCCGGCGGCCCGTCGCCCCTCCCGCCGGCCGCCGCTCGCCGGCGTGCGCGTCATCGATCTCACGCGCGTGCTGGCCGGACCCTTCTGCGCGATGTCGCTGGGCGACATGGGCGCGGAGGTCATCAAGATCGAGGAGCCCGGGAAGGGCGACGACACCCGCGGCTGGCCGCCCTTCGTGAGCGGCGAGGCCACCTACTTCCTCTCGGTCAACCGCAACAAGAAGAGCCTCACGCTGAACATGAAGGCGCCCGAGGGGCAGGAGATCCTCCGCAAGCTCCTCGCCTCGGCCGACGTGGTGCTCGAGAACTTCCGGCCCGGCACCATGGAGCGGCTCGGCTTCGGCTACGAGGCGCTCCGCAAGACCAACCCGAAGCTCGTCTACTGCTCGATCTCCGGCTTCGGCGAGAGCGGTCCCGAGGCCCACCGGCCCGGCTACGACCTGATCGTGCAGGGCGAGTCCGGCGTCATGGACATCACCGGGTTCCCCGACGGCCCGCCGGTCAAGGTGGGCAACTCGATCGGCGACCTCGTGGCGGGCATGGCCGCGGCCCAGGGCATCACCCTGGCGCTGCTGAGCCGCGAGAAGACGGGGCGCGGGCAGAAGGTCGAGATCGGCATGCTCGACGTGATGGCCTCGCTGCTCACCTACCAGGCCGGGCTCTACCTGAACGCGGGCGGCCGCCCCGCCCGGCGCGGCAACGAGCATCCGTCCATCGTGCCCTATGAAGTCTTCAAGGCGCGGGACGTGTACATCACGCTGGGGGTGGCCAACAACTCCCTGTGGGACCGCACGTGCCGGGCGCTGGATCGGGAGGATCTCATCAAGGATCCGCGCTTCGACACCGAGGCCAACCGGGTGACGAATCGGAAGATCCTGGTCCCCCTGCTCAACGAGATCCTGGGCGCGCGCCCCGCCGACGAGTGGCTCGCGCGCCTGGACAAGGCGGGCGTGCCGGCCGGGCGCATCAAGTCGGTGGCCGAGGTGTGCGAGAGCGCGCACCTCAAGGCGCGCGGCATGATGGTGTCGCTGCCGCATCCGAAGGCGGGGCCGATCACGGTGATGGGCGTGCCGGTGCGCTTGCACGACACGCCGGGCGCGGCCACGCTGGCCCCGCCGCTGCTCGGCCAGCATACCGACGCGATCCTGACCGGGCTCCTGCGCATGCCGAAGGCGCGCGTCGAGAAGCTGCGCGCCGCCGGCGTCGTGTAGCCCCCGCGCCCGGTGGCCCCCGTTTCGTGATGGCAAAGATCGGCCCGCTCGGCCTCGAGGTCGGCCAGCGCGCGCGCCGCACCCAGACCGTGACTTCTCAGGACGTCGAGCTATACGCGCAACTCACCGGCGACCGGAACCCGCTCCACTTCGACGCGGACTTCGCGGCCCGGACCCGCTTCGGCCGGCTGGTCGCGCAGGGGGGCATCGCGGCGGGGATGCTGAACGCGCTGGTCGCGATGGACCTGCCCGGCGCGGGCACCGTGTTCATGAGCCAGTCGCTCAAGTACCTGGCCCCGACCTACCTCGGCGACACGGTGACCGCCGAGGTCGAGGTGGTGTCGCTCAAGCCCGACAAGCCGGTCTGCCAGCTCCGCGCGGTGATCACGAACCAGGACGGTGTCACGCTCCTGGAAGGTGAGTGCTGGACCTACACCATGCGCCCGGCCTGATCCGGGCGCGCCTCACCCGAGGCTGCGCAGGAGGAGCCAGGCGCCCAGGATCGCGAGGAAGGAGAGCACCGCGCGGTTGAAGGCGCGCTGATCGAGGCGGTCCTGCACGCGCAGGCCCACCGCGAAGCCGGCCAGCCCCACCGCGGTCAGCGCGATCGAGGGCCAGAGCAGCGGCCAGGGCAGGAGCCCGTACCAGCTCACCGCGCCGAGCTGGACCAGCTTGTAGAAGAAGAAGGTGAAGGCCACCGAGGACACGAAGTCGTGCTTCGGGAGCCCGATGGCCTGGAAGTAGAGCACGAGCGCGGTCGCGGGCGAATTGGTGATCCCGCCGATCACGCCGGCCACGAAGCCCGCGGGCGCCGAGAGCCACCGCTCCCAGTGCGCGGGCACGCGCGGAGCCAATCCGGTCGCGTTCAGCGCGACGAAGCACAGCACGAACGCGCCCAGGATCAACGTGGCCGCGCGCGGTGAGAGGAAGACCAGCGCGCGGGTGCCGAGCACTGTCCCGAGGACGCCCGCCGCGAGCAGGACGCTGAAGCGGCGCACCGTGGCGAGCGGGGTGCCGCGCCGGGCGAACTGGATGCCGTCCATCACGATGTTGGGCAGGATCAGGACGACCACCGCGGTCTTGACGTCCACCACCAGGCTCAGCAGAGGGGTGCCGAGGGCGGGGAACCCGAAGCCGATGGCGCCCTTGACGAAGGCCGCTCCCAGCACCACCGTCGCCATCAGGGCCGCGATCACGGTCCCGAGCATAACTTGACACCCCCCGGGCGGGGGCGGGATGATACGGCCCCTATGTCGCGCCAGATCAAGATCTACGACACCACGCTCCGCGACGGCACGCAGGGCGAGGGCGTGGCCTTCTCCATGGAGGACAAGGTGCGCATCGCGCACCGTCTGGACCAGCTCGGCGTCCACTACATCGAGGGCGGCTGGCCCGGGTCGAACCCCAAGGACCTGCGGTTCTTCAAGCGCGTGCAGGACGCGGTGTTCAAGAGCGCGAAGATCAGCGCCTTCGGCGCCACCCGCCGGCCCGGCGTGCGGCCGCAGGAGGACGGCAATCTGCAGGCCCTCGTGGAGGCGGGCCCGCCCGTCGTCACCATCTTCGGCAAGTCGTGGGACTTCCACGTCACCCACGCGCTCGAGACCACCCTGGACGAGAACCTCGCGATGATCGCCGACACGATCGCCTTCCTCGGCACCCGGGTCGAGGAGGTCATCTACGACGCCGAGCACTTCTTCGACGGCTACAAGCGCAACCCGGACTACGCGATGCGGACGCTGCTCGCCGCGGAGGCCGCGGGGGCCCACTGCCTCGTACTCTGCGACACCAACGGAGGATGCCTGCCCGCCGAGGCCACCGCGATCATCAGGGAGGTCCGGCGCGCGGTGAAGGCGGAGACGCCGCTCGGCATCCACGTGCACAACGACACCGAGTGCGCGGTGGCCACCTCGCTGGCCGCGGTGGGCGAGGGCATCGGGCACGTGCAGGGGACGATCAACGGCTACGGCGAACGCTGCGGCAACGCGAACCTGGTCTCGATCATCCCCAACCTGATGCTGAAGATGGGGCTCGAGTGCATCCCGCCGCAGAACCTGCGCGAGCTGCGCGACGTCTCCCGGCTCGTCTCCGAGCTGGCCAACCGCAAGCCGTGGTCGGCCCAGCCCTACGTGGGGGACTCCGCGTTCGCCCACAAGGGCGGCATCCACGTCTCCGCGGTGCTCAAGCACCCCGAGACGTACGAGCACGTGGACCCCGAGCGGGTGGGCAACCAGCGGCGCGTGCTCGTCTCCGAGCTGGCCGGGCAGTCCAACGTGCTCTGGAAGGCCAAGGAGTACGGGATCGATCTCGACAAGAACACCCCGGAGGCCCGGCGCATCCTCGAGATGCTCAAGCGGCTCGAGGACGAGGGGTTCCTGTTCGAGGGCGCGGAGGCCTCCTTCGAGCTCCTGATGGAGCGGGCGCTCGGCAACCACCGGCCGTACTTCGAGCTGCAGGGCTATCGCGTGATCGTCGAGGAGGACGCGGGCGACGGCGAGCCGGTGGCCGAGGCCACCGTGCGCCTGCGCGTGAAGGGCATCGAGGAGCACACCGCGGCCTCGGGCAACGGCCCGGTCCA
>DATFGS010000826.1:0-1862 GCA_035249225.1 Candidatus Methylomirabilota bacterium
CGCGGCGTTGATCTGGGCCTCCGCGGGCAGCCCGAGCTCGTCGAGCAGCTCGAAGAGGCGCCAGATGCCCACCCGGTTGCCGTAGTCCCGCCAGCTGTAGACGGAGTGGCTCTGGGCCTGGTCCGGCGGCGCGATGGCCGCACCCTTGCCCACCCCGAAGCCGAAGGCCTCGATGTTGAGCGCGATGTAGACCGCCAGCCGTCGGTTGCCCGGCCAGCTGTAGTCCGGCCGCGCCGTGATGCTCGAGTAGTCGTAGCGTCCGTGGGTCGGCAACATGTTGGTCTTGGCCCTCCCGGCCCGCTATCATACCGCCATGCCCATCGCTCACGTCGGCTCGCGCGCGCGGCTCGGTCTCGCGCTCCTCGTCCTCGCCCTCGCCGCTCCGATCGCCGCCGACGCCCAGGCGGGCAAGACCACGCCGGGGGAGATGCGCTGGGCGCTCCACGTCACCCTCGCGTCGCGCTGGCTCGACCCGGCGGAGACGGAGGCGTTCAGCACACCGTTCATGGTCATGTACGCGCTGCACGACGCGATGGTGAAGCCGATGCCGGGCGGGCTCACCACCCCGAGCCTGGCCGAGTCGTGGCAGGAGGCGAAGGACCACCTCTCCTACACCTTCGTCCTGCGCAAGGGCGTCCGCTTCCACAACGGCGATCCGGTCACCGCGGAGGACGTGAAGTTCTCCTGGGACCGCTACAAGGGCGCGAGCGCCAAGCTGCTGAAGGACAAGGTCAAGGACGTGGAGATCGTGAACCCGGGCACGGTGCGCTTCGTGCTGCGCGAGCCGTGGCCCGACTTCATCACCTTCTACGGCACCACCGCGTCCGGCGCGGGCTGGATCGTGCCGAAGAAGTACGTGGAGAAGGTCGGCGACGACGGCTTCAAGGCCGCGCCGGTGGGAGCGGGCCCCTACAAGGTCGTCTCGTTCAAGCCGGGCGTCGAGCTGGTGCTGGAGGCTTACGACGGCTACTGGCGCAAGGTGCCGTCGGTGAAGCGCCTGGTCATGCGCTCGATGCCGGAGGAGGCCACGCGGGCCGCCGCGCTGCGGAACGGCGAGGTGGACATCGCGTACCTGCTGACCGGGCCCACCGCGGACTCGATCCGCAAGATCTCGGGCTTCCGGCTGGCCGCCCCACTGGTGAGCGGCGCGTTCTGGATCGAGCTGCCCGAGCAGTGGGATCCCAAGTCGCCGTGGGCCGACGCGCGCGTGCGGCTGGCGGCCAGCCACGCCATCGACCGCCCCGGCATCAACCAGGCGGAGATGCTCGGCTTCGGCCGGCTCACCGGCAACATGATCCCGCGCATCTTCCAGTTCGCGCTGGCCATGGAACCGCACCCCTACGACCCGGCGCGGGCCAAGAAGCTCCTCGCCGAGGCCGGCTACGCCAACGGCTTCGACGCGGGCGACTTCTACCCGTTTCCGCCCTACGACACGATGGGCGAGGCCATCCTGGCCAACTTCCAGGCGGTCGGGATCCGCGGCCGGCTGCGCACGATGGAGCGCGCCGCCTACTTCACCGCGTGGCGCGAGAAGAAGCTCCACGGGGTGATCAAGGTGATCACCGCCGCCTTCGGCAACGCGGCCACGCGGCTCGAGCCCTACCTGATCAAGGGCGGGGTCTACGCCTACGGATCGGTCCCCGAGATCGACGATCTCTACGCCCGGCAGGCCCGCGAGCTCGACGCGCGGAAGCGCGAGGACATGGTCCACCACATCCAGCAGATCGTCCGTGACCGGGTGATCAACATCCCGCTCTTCGAGCAGGCCTTCATCTGGGGTGTGGGGCCGCGGGTGGCCGAAGCGGGCGACGGGCGGATCCCCGGATTCTCCTACTCGGCCCCGTTCGAGGACCTGCGCCTGA
>DATFGS010000827.1:0-1441 GCA_035249225.1 Candidatus Methylomirabilota bacterium
GAGCCCGCCGTACCAGCCGCCGAAGTAGGACGCCGCGCCCATGGACGCGAGCACCACCAGGATCGGCACCGCGACCAGCCAGGCGATCGCGCCGTGCAGCATCGCGGGCTCGGAGCGGCGCGCCCCGGCCACCTTGGCCGCCACCCACCCGCCCAGGGCGAAGGCGAGGAACGACCCGAAGACGCTGAACGCGAGCGCCGGGAATCCCACCTCGCGCCACGTGCCGAACGGCTGCCCGACGCGCTGCGCGCCCAGCGCGATGGCCACGAGCCCGAAGATGAGCGCCAGCGCGATCGCCGAGAGCGTGCCGGTCCACACCGCGCTCCAGGACAGCGGCCACGGGAAGAGCGTCTCGCGGCCTCCTCCGTAGCTCACCGTGGTGATCTCCTCCACCCTGAGTCGCTCCCCCGCCGTGTCCATCGTGCGTTTCCTCCCGGCCACCGAAAGAGCAACTTCTGTGCCCGGGTCCGTGGCGGCCGCAACCGCCGCTCCCGCGCGCCTAGGTCGCGCCGCGCGGCGAGAGATCGGAACGGTTTACCCGGTAAGAACGGACGCTCGTCCGTCGCGGGAGCCGGCTCGTCATGCGTGTCTCCCCCGGGGCAGCAGGCTCGCGATCAGCGGGGCGAACGCGGTGGCCTCGACCGGCTTGGCCACGTGGCTGTCGTAGCCCGCCTGGAGCGTGCGGCGCCGGTCCTCGGCCGCCGCGTAGGCGGTGAGCGCGATTGCCGGGATGTGCCGCCCGCGCACCGCCTCGAGCCGCCGGACCCGGCGGATCAGGTCGTAGCCGTCCTCGCCGGGCATGCCGATGTCGCTGACCAGCACGTCCGGCCAGCGCGCCTCGATGGCCGCCACCGCGTCGGCCACCGACGGCGCCGTCGTCACCCGCGCGCCCTCGAACCCGAGCGCCACCTTCAGCACCTCGCGTGTCTCCGCGTCGTCGTCCACCACCAGCACGTCCACATCCTCGAGCGGGCGGGTCGAGGTCCGATCGGGTCCTTCTTCTCGCGCGCGCCGCGGCGGCCGCGGCGGCCCCGGACTGACCGCCGCCGCCACGAGGGGCAGGGTCACGGTGAACGTCGAGCCGCGCCCTTCTCCCGCGCTGGCCGCCCGGATGGTCCCGCCGTGCAGCTCCACGATCTGCCGCGCGATCGAGAGCCCGAGGCCGAGACCGCCGTGCGAACGCATGGTCCCGCTCTCGCCCTGGCGGAAGCGGTCGAACACGCGCGGGAGGAGCCCGGGCGCCATGCCGCGGCCGCTGTCGGTCACGGTCAGCTCGGCCTCCGGCCCCGCGCGACGCAGGCCCACCGCCACCCGGCCGCCCACCGGCGTGAACCGCACCGCGTTCGCGAGCAGGTTCCACACCACCTGCTGCAGCCGTGTCGCGTCGCCGAGCACGGGGCCCGCCGCGGGGTCGAGCGCGGTGCTCAGCGTGATCGTCTTG
>DATFGS010000828.1:0-17523 GCA_035249225.1 Candidatus Methylomirabilota bacterium
GGCGCCCTCGAGATGCTGGTCGAGGATCAGCTCAAGAACTTCGATCTCGACGACCTCCGCCAGCTCCGCCAGTTCCTCGACGCCGAGATCGCGGCGCGCAGCTGAGCGTCCGGCCGCTCAGCGCGCCTTCTTCCCGCGCACGCCCGCCTCGCGCGCGTACATGCGCAGGACCGCGACCGCGAGGGCCATGACCACGGGGCCCGCGATCAGGCCGATCAGCCCCATCACCTCGAGACCGCCGAAGAGGGCCAGGAAAGTCAGGATCAGCGGCATCTCCTCGTCGCCCACGAGGCGCGGCCGGATCACGTAGTCGCTGAAGCCCACCACGACCAGCACGCCCCACAGCAGCTCCACCACGCCCATGGCCGGGCTGCCGACCGCGAAGAGGTAGATCCCGGCCGGCACCCAGATCAGCAGGGTGCCCACCGCGGGCACCAGCGAGGCGATCGCGGTGGCCACCGCCAGGAAGAGCGGTGTCGGCACGCCGGTGATCCAGTAGCCCAAGCCGGCAAGGGCGCCCTGGGCGAGCCCGGTGACGATCGTGCCGGCGAGCGTCAGCCGCCCGACCCGCCGGAACTCCTCCAGCAGCGCGCGCGTGTACTCCGGGCGCAGCGGGGAGACGCCCTCGACCGTCGCGACCATGCGCGGCCAGTGGCGGAGGATCACGTGCATGGTGAGCAGCGCGAAGAAGAGCCCGAGCAGGGTCATGAAGGTGACGGAGGCCACCGTGCCCGCCGCCGAGGCCGACCCGGAGGCGATCTCGGTGACCGCGCCCTGCAGGCGCTCGGTCAGCTTCTCGGTGGAGAGGCCGAAGCGGCCGAGCCAGCCGGTCACGTCGTTGAGCCAGCCGATCAGCGCGCCGCCCGGCTTGAGCCCCTCGCGCGCCGCCGCGGTCAGCGCGACCGCCTGCGTCACGAACGAGGACACGAAGCCCACCACGGCGCCCACGATCACGAGCCCGGTCGCGAGCACCGTGACGACGGCGGCGAGCAGCGGCCGCCGGCTCCAGCGCGCCAGCCGCTCGTACACCGGCTGGAGCGTGAAGCCCATCAGGGCGCCCAGCAGCAGGCCGGTGGCGAAGAGATGCGAGAGCCACGCGATGACGAGCAGCGCGGCGGCCGCGAGCCAGGCGAGGGCCCGTCCCGGGGTGCGGCCAGGCTCGGCGGGCGTGGCGGCCACCGTCAGCGCATCAGGCTCGGCAGCCAGAGGGAGATGATCGGGAAGGCCACCAGGATCGCGAGCCGGATCACGTCGGCCCACATGAAGGGCATCACCCCGCGGAACACGGTGCCGGTGGACACGTGGGGCAGCAGGCTCTTCAGCACGAACATGTTCATGCCCACCGGCGGGCTGATGAGGCCGATCTCGACCACGCAGACGATGATGATGCCGAACCACACCGGATCGAGCCCGAGGTGCACGATCACCGGAAAGAACACCGGCATGGTCAGCAGCACCATCGAGAGCTCCTCCATCGCGGTGCCGAGGATCACGTAGATCGCGCAGATCGCGGCCACCACCATCAGCGGGCTCAGCCCCAGGCCCGAGACGAGGGCCTTGAGGTCGGCGGGCATCGTGGTGATGTTGACGAACTCCGCGAACATCAGCGCGCCGATCAGGATCATGAAGAGCATCGCGGTGGTGCGCGCGGACTCGAGCAGGGCCTCGTAGAGCGTCCGCCAGTTGAGCGCGCGGCGCGCGACCGCGAAGGCGAGCGCGCCCATCGCCCCCATCCCCGCCCCCTCGGTCGCGGTGAAGAGGCCGCCGTAGATGCCGCCCATCACGAAGAGGAAGAGCACCGCGACCGCCCACACGTCCTTCAGCGCGGAGAATCGCTCGCGCCACGACGACCGCGGGCCGCGCGGGCCCCAGGCCGGATGCCGCCAGGTGGTGCACATGATCGCCCCGCACAGGAGGAACGCGCCCAGGATCCCGGGCAGCACGCCCGCCGCGAAGAGCTTGCCGATGTTGGTCTCGGTGAAGACGCCGTAGATGATCATGATCGTGGACGGCGGGATCATGATGCCGAGGGTCCCCGCCCCCGCCACTGTGCCCGCCGCGAGCTGGTCGTGGTAGCCGAAGCGCTTCATGGACGGGTACGCCACCTTGGCCATGGTGGCCGCGGTCGCGATGGAGGAGCCGCAGATGCCCCCGAAGCCCGCCGAGGCCCAGACGGTGGCCATCGCGAGCCCGCCGCGCAGGTGGCCGATGAAGGCGTAGGCGGCGCGGAACAGCTCCTGCGACATGCCCGCCCGGGTCACCAGGTTGCCCATGAGGATGAAGAGCGGCACCACCGAGAGCGTGTAGTTCCGGCCGGTCTCGTAGATCTTGGTCTGGGCGGTGGCGAAGGCCACCCACCAGTTCCAGTCGCGCATGTAGGCGTAGCCCACGATGCCCACGATGCCCATCGCGTAGGAGATGGGGACGCGCAGGAAGGCCAGCACCATCATGAGGCCGAGCCCGACCAGCCCCTCGATCACCGGCGCGCCGCCACCTTGTAGAGGTGGATCACCCCGGTCAGCCCGATCGCGATCGCCATGAAGTACACGAACGGGCCGTAGACGATGCGCAGCACGTCGGTGGCGTCACGATAGGCCCAGATGCGGTCGGCCTTCAGCCACACCAGCCAGGCGAGCAGGAACATGACCGCCGCGCACAGGGCCTGGACGAGGCGCTCGAGCGCCGCGGTGCCCCGGGGGCCCAGCATCCGGTCGATGAAGTCCATGAGGGCGTGCTCGTCGGCGTAGGTCACGAGCGGCAGGCCCGCGAAGATCAGCACCAGCAGCAGGAGCTCGGTCACCTCGAAGGCCCCCGCGATCGGCCGGTTGAAGACGTAGCGGGCGACCACGTCCACGAAGGTGAGGAGCATCATGACCAGCAGGATGACGGCGGCGGCGACGCCGAGGAGCCCCTCGACGCGCCGCCCCCACTCGGCGCGGCTCACTTCTCGGCGGCGACCTTCTTCAGCTCGGCCCGGAACTCGGCCAGGATCTTGGCCGCGTCCACGCCCTTGGCCGACGCCTTCTTGATCCAGTCCTCCACGATGGGCGCGGAGCGCTTCTGGACCTCCGCGGTGAAGGCGGCGTCCGCGTTCACGATCTTGACGCCCGACTTCTTGAGCGCGTCGAGGCCTTTCACGTCCGCCTCGTCCCAGGAGCGGCCGGCCAGGCGCGCGATGTGCTCGCCGGAGAGCTTCGTGATCGCGTCCTGGTCCTGCTTGGGCAGCTTGTTCCACTTGTCCTCGTTCATGAAGAAGCCGAAGGCGGAGCTGTACATGCCGCCGGGAAACAGGGTGGCCTGCTCGAGCACCGTCTCAAGCTTGAACGAGATGATGGACTCGAGCGGGAAGAACACCCCGTCGGCCACCCCGCCCTTGAGCAGCTCGTAGGACTCCGGGGCGGGCTTGACGAACGCGGACGCCCCGAGGGCCTTGGCCACCTGCTCCGCGATGCCGCCGCCGGTCCGGATCTTGAGCCCCTGCACGTCCCCGATGCCGGCCACCGCCTTCTTGGTGAACATCTGGCCGGGACCGTGGGTGAAGACGCCGAGCAGCTTCACGCCCTTGTACTCGCCGACCTCGTGGAAGTGCTTCCAGTAGATGCGGGAGTAGGCGACCGAGTTGACGAGGGCGGTGTCGCCCGCCCCGGGCAGCTCCGGCATCAGCGGCAGGATGTGCCGCGCCGGCGTGTAGCTCGCGGTGACGTAGGAGAGATCCACCAGGCCGTCCCGCACCGCGTCGAACGTGCCGGGCGGCGCCGACGGGTGCTTCGGCAGCATCGTGAACTTGACGCGGCCGCCGGTCGCCTTCTCCACCTCGGTGGCCCAGCCCTGCAGCACGACGCTGGTCAGGTGGTGCTGGGGCGACACCCACGAGGACATCGTGAGCGTGGTGGTCTGCGCGAGCGCGGGCGCGGCCGTGATGGTCAGGGCCAGCGCGGCCAGCACGAGTCTCAGGACATTCGCCATATGATCTCCCCTCCAGGTGGGCGTGACGACTCTCGGCGGAGCGTAGTGTATCCCAGGTCCGGCGATCCCGGGGATACCCTTGCGTACGCCCCGGGGGCGCGGTAGAAGGAAGGTCCGAGGAGACCCCATGCCCAAGATCAAGCACATCGCGCTGTCGACCCAGGACCCCGAGAAGACCGCCCGGTTCTACGTGGACGTCTTCGGCATGAAGCAGATCGGCCGGGTGGACCATCCGGCGGTCAGCGGCTTCTTCCTCACCGACGGGGACCTCAACCTGGCGGTGCTGAACTTCAAGAACGACGCGGTCGCCGGGGTCGAGCGAGGCAAGGACTTCTCCGGGATCCACCACATCGGTTTCCAGGTGGACAGCCTCGAGGAGATCGCGCTGCGGCTGGCCGCGGTGGGCGCGCCGCGACGCGACGACGTCAACGACGCCCTGGGCGTCGGCCATGGGGACCGGCGCCACGCCAACGTCGAGGTGAAGTACAGCGGGCCGGACGGCGTCATGGTGGACATCTCCGAGACCGGCTGGGTGGGCGCCTCCGGCTTCCGCCCGCAGTAGCCCGCTCCCGATGCCCAGGCGCGTCGAGGGCAAGGCGGCCATCGTCGTCGGCGGTGGCCAGACCAAGGGTCAGACGGTCGGCAACGGCCGGGCCACCGCCATCGTGCTGGGACGGGAAGGCGCCCGGGTCTGCGTGGTGGACCGCGAGCTCGCCTCCGCCCAGGAGACGGCGGACCTGATCAAGAAGGACGGCGGCGACGCCTGGGCCTTCGCGGCCGACGTCACCCGCGAGGACGACGTCAGGCGCCTGATCGCGGCGGCGCTCGAGCGTGGCGGGAAGATCGACATCCTGCACAACAACGTGGGGGCGAGCCTGGCCCTGGGCGACGCGGTGGCCACCGACCTCACCGAGGCGGCCTTCGACCGGAGCCTCGCGGTCAACCTGAAGGCCACCTGGCTCACCTGCAAGCACGCCCTGCCCGCCCTGCGGGAGGCGCACGGCTCGATCGTGAACATCGCGTCGATGGCCGCGCTCAACGCCTACCCGCTGGTGGGCTACAAGACCACCAAGGCCGCGGTGGTCGCGCTCACCGAGAACCTGGCCGCCCACAACGCGAAGTACGGCGTCCGCGCCAACTCGATCCTGCCCGGCCTGATGAACACGCCCATGGCGATCGAGTCGCGGGTGGCCGCGGGCACGCCGCGGGAGGAGGTCATCGCGGCGCGCGACCGGCGCGTGCCCCTCGGCCGGCGCATGGGCACCGGCTGGGACGTGGCCAACGCCGCCCTCTTCCTGCACTCGGAGGAAGCCGGCTTCATCACCGGGGTCTCGCTCATCGTGGACGGCGGCGAGAGCGTGAGCTGGGGCTCCTGATGGCGGCTCCCGAGCCGCCGGAGAACGCCTACCGCGCGCGGGCCGAGCGCGGCGAGGTGCAGATCGGCACCTGGATCACGATGATCCGCACCCCGTCGATCCTGACCCTGCTCCAGACCGCCGGCCTCGACTACGGCCGGCTCGATCTCGAGCACTCCGCGTTCTCGATCGAGACGGTGGCCGACATGGCCGCCCTCGCGCGGGCGCTCGACTTCCCTCTGGTGGTCCGCCCGCCGGAGGGCAATCGCGAGTGGATCACCCGGCTGCTCGACGCGGGGGTGTGGAACCTCCACATCCCCCAGGTGGAGGACGCCCGGCAGGCCGCGGCGGTGGTCGCGGCCACCCGCTACGCCCCGCTCGGCTCGCGCGGCATGTACGGCTCCGGCCCGCACACCGGCTACCGCGCCCGCCCGCCCGCCGAGCACATGGCGACGGCCAACGCGCGCGTGCACGTCACCGCGATGCTCGAGAGCAAGCACGCCTTCGACCACCTCGACGAGATCGCGGCGGTGCCGGGCATCGACGCGCTCACCATCGGCCCCACCGACCTCTCGCAGGACCTGGGCGTCCTCGGCACCCCGTCCCAGTCCGCGGTCCTCCGCGAGCACCGGATCCGCCTGGGCGAGGCCGCGCGCAAGCACGGCAAGACGGTCGCGATGGCGGTGGATACGATCGAGGCGGTGCGCGAGGTGATCGCGCTCGGCGCCACCATCGTGAACTACTCGTCCGACACGAACGTGCTCCGCACCACCTACGCGGCCGCGGTCGCGGAGATCCGCACCCCAAAGGAGAAGAAGGCATGAAGATCAAGGCGGTCAACGGCTTCGCGCGCATCCTCAAGTCCGAGGGCACCCCGTGGGTGAGCTGCTACCCGACGAGCCCGGTCAACAACGCGCTCGGCGAGGAGGGCATGCCGATCCTGATGATGGGCGAGGAGCGCTTCGCGGTCGCGGTGGCCGACAGCTTCTCCCGGGTGACCAACGGCAAGCAGATCGGCGTGTGCACGGTCATGGCCGGCCTCAACGCGGCGGGCATCCAGATGGCGTTCGGCGCCATCGCGCAGGCGTGGGAGGACTCCTCCCCGCTGCTGGTGATCGCGGAGGGCCTGGGCGTCGGCGCCAGCCGCCACACCCACTTCGACATGGCGGAGGCGTTCAGGCCGGTCACCAAGTGGGTGGGCAAGGTGGACCGCGCCGACCTCATCCCCGAGTACACGCGCCGCGCCTACACCCACCTGCGCTCCGGCCGCCCGGGCCCGGTGCTGCTGCTGATCCCGCGCGATCTGGGCGAGTACGACGCGGACGAGCATCCCTACTCCCCGGTGAAGGGCTGGCGCAGCGGGCCCGATCCCGACGACGTGAAGGCGGCCATCCGCGCGCTGCTCTCGGCCAAGGATCCCCTGCTGCACGTCGGCGAGGGCGTCTGCTACGCGGACGCGGCGGCCGAGCTGCTCCAGTTCGCGGAGGCGGCCCAGATCCCCGTGCTCACCACGCTCAAGGCCAAGGGCGTCTTCCCGGAGAACCACCCGCTGTCCGTCGGGGTGCGCGGCTCGATGGCCGATCACTTCCTGCGCAAGTGCGACCTGCTCTTCTCGATCGGCTCGAGCCTCTTCCCCGGCCGCTTCAGCCACACGGTGCCCGACGCGCACAGGAAGACCATCGTGCAGTGCACGGTCGACACCCTCGACATCAACCGCAGCTACGAGACCCGGCACGCGGTGATCGGCGACGCCAAGCTCACCCTGCAGGCCCTGCACGACGAGCTGCAGAGCAAGGGCGCGCGCAAGAAGCCGGAGGTACTGGAGGAGATCAAGGGACAGCGGCAGGTCTTCAAGGACAAGTTCCGCCCGTGGCTCGAGTCCACCGAGACGCCGATCAACCCCTACCGCGTCTTCGGCGATCTCGCCAAGGTCCTCGATCCCAAGAATTCGTTCCTCACCGCGGACTCCGGGAACACCCGCGACCAGACCAGCACCGTGTACGAGGCCCAGATCCCGCGCGGCTACCTCGGCTGGGGCAACGTCTCCACCCTCGGCTTCAGCCTGGCCGGCGCGGTGGCGGCCAAGCTCGCCTACCCGCAGCGGCAGTGCGTGCTCGTGACCGGCGACGCGGGCGTCTGCTACATGATGGGCAACTTCGAGGCGGTGGCCCGCTACAAGATCGGCATCACCACGATCCACATCAACAACGGCGGCTACTCCGGCTACGGCCCCGGCTTCTGGGGCGAGGGCCACGATCCCTACACCTGGAAGGTGTCCGAGCACGGCAACGCGTGCATGGCGAGCATGGCGCGAGCGGTCGGCTTCCACGGCGAGGACGTGGACAAGCCCGCCGAGATCATCCCGGCGCTCAAGCGCGCCTTCGACGAGAACGCCAAGGGCCGCCCCGCGTTCGTGGAGTTCATCTGCTCCCACCACCCGGTGCACGGCGGCTGGGTGCGCTGATGGCCGACCTGGATCCGTTCGCGAGCGCGACCACGCTGCTGTCCGCGCTGCGCCGGGGCGCGGTCGGCGCGTCGGAGCTGACCGACCTCTACATCCGCCGCATCGAGCGGCACGACCGCCGGCTCAACGCGGTGGTGGTGCGGGACTTCGACCGCGCCCGCCAGCAGGCGAAGGGCGCCGACCAGGCCCGGGGCCGCAACGAGGCGAAGCCCCTCCTCGGCCTGCCGATCACGCTGAAGGAATCGATCAACGTCACCGGGCTCGGCACGACCTGCGGCGTCCCCGACTGGAAGGGCTACGTCTCCGCGCACGACGGCGCCGCCGCGGCGCGGACCCGCGAGGCGGGCGCGGTGCTGCTCGGCAAGACCAACGTGCCGCCGATGCTCGCGGACTGGCAGTCGGCCAACCCGATCTACGGGCGCACCAGCAATCCCTGGGACCTGGGGCGGACGCCGGGCGGCAGCAGCGGGGGCAGCGCGGCCGCGCTGGCCGCCGGGCTCAGCGCGCTGGAGGTCGGCTCCGACATCGGCGGCTCCATCCGCGTGCCCGCGGCCTTCTGCGGCGTGTACGGCCACCGGCCGAGCGAGACCCTGCTGCCCCGCAGCGGGCAGTTCCCGATGCCCCCGCTGCCGAACCCGGCGGTGGTGATGGGCGTGCAGGGCCCGCTCGCGCGGAGCGCGGAGGATCTCGAGCTCGCGCTCTCGGTCCTCGCCGGCCCCGACGTGGGCGAGGACGTGGCGTGGAAGGTCGCGCTGCCCCCCGCGCGCCGGGAGCGGCTGGCCGACTTCCGGGTGGCGGTCCTGCCGCCGATCCCGTGGCATCCGGTGGACGAGCAGATCTGGGCCGCGCAGCAGGACCTGGTGGCCCGCCTGGGCAAGCTGGGCTGCGTGGTCAAGGAGGTGCAGCCCGACGGCCTCGGCGATCACCGCGAGTACCACGGCTTCTACCGCACCCTGCTCGCCGCGGTGACCGGCGCGCGCATGGACGCGGAGACCCGGCGGCAGCGCAGCGCGATGTTCCGCGCGGTGGGCGACGACCTCTCCGTCGCGCACGCGCGCGGCTTCGAGGGCTCGGCCGGCGACTTCATCCTGTGGCACGGCCGGCGCGAGCAGCATCGCGCGAGCTGGCGCGCCTTCTTCCGCGACTGGGACGTGCTGCTGGCCCCCGCCATCAACGTGCTCGCCTACCCGCACATCGAGCGGGCGTGGCCGATGGACGCCAGCGACACCACCATCACGCTCCCGGTGAACGGCCAGCCCCAGCCCTATCTGCAGAGCCTGTGCTACCCCGCCCTGTCCAACGTGCCGGGCCAGCCCGCCACCGCCTTCCCGGTGGCGCTCTCGCGCGAGGGGCTGCCGATCGGGCTCCAGGCCGTCGGGCCCTACCTGGAAGACCTGACCCCGATCCGCTTCACCGCGCTGCTCGCGCGCGAGATGGGCGGCTTCCGCAAGCCCGCCGGCTACGACGAGTCCTAGGCCGATGTTGACGATCGACGGGCACTGCGACCCCCGCTTCACCGCGGTCCGCGAGCGGTTCTTCGGCAACTTCACGGAGCGGGGTGACGTGGGCGCCGCGGTGTGCGTGTACCTGGACGGGATCCGGGTGGTGGACTGCTGGGGGGGCCACGCCGACGCGGCGCGCAGGCGGCCCTTCGGCGCCGACACCATCGTGAGCGTGGCCTCCACCACCAAGGGCATGGTCGCGCTCTGCGCCCACATGCTCGCCGAGCGGGGCAAGCTCGACCTCGACGCGCCGGTCGCGCGCTACTGGCCGGAGTTCGCCCGCGCCGGCAAGCGGGACATCCCGGTGCGCTGGCTCCTGAGCCACCGGGCCGGGCTGCCCGCGATCGGCCCGAGCCTGCCGGCGGCCGCGCTGCTCGACTGGACCGCGATGACCGACGCGCTCGCCGAGACCGCGCCCTGGTGGACGCCCGGCGAGCGCCACGGCTATCACGCGATCACCTACGGCCACCTGGTCGGCGAGGTGATCCGCCGCGTGGACGGGCGCACGGTGGGCACGTTCCTGCGCGACGAGGTCACCGGCCCGCTGCGCGCCGACTTCTTCATCGGGGTGCCGGAGGCCGCCGACGGGCGCGCCGCGGAGGTCCTGCCGCCTCCGCCGCCCGGGGAGCCGACGATCTGGGACACGATCCTCGCCGACCCCGAGTCGGTCTCCGGACGGACCTTCCTGAATCCGCCGCGCGCGCCGGACCTGGTCAATACGCGCGCGTGGCGCGCCGCGGAGATCCCCGCCGCGAACGGCCACACCAGCGCGCGCGGGGTGGCCCGCGTCTACGCGGCGCTGGCCCGGGGCGGCGAGCTCGACGGCGTGCGCCTGCTCGCGCCCGCCACCATCGATCGCGCGATCGAGGAGCAGTCCCGCGGCCGCGACGCGGTGCTGACCCTGCCCACCCGCTTCGCCACCGGCTTCATGCTCGGCATCCCGGGCGGCGTCTTCCAGTGCGGGCCCGGCCGGCGCACCTTCGGCCACCCGGGGCACGGCGGCTCGATCGGCTTCGCCGACCCGGACGCGCGACTGGCCTTCGGCTACGTGACCAACCAGTACGTGACCGGCACCGCGACGAACCCGGATCGCCGGGCGGCGAGCCTGGTGGACGCGGTCTACGCGGCGCTGCGATGAGCCCGGCCCCCGCGCTGACCGCCCGCGACTGCCTGCCCCGCGACGCGGCGGACGCGCTGCTCGTCGGGCGCGCGTGGGTGCCCGCCCAGGACGGGCCCTGCGTCGTCGCGGTGCGCGGCGACGAGGTGGTGGATCTCACCCGCGCCTACGCGACCACGAGCCACCTGCTGAACGTGGCGAAGCCCGCCGAGGTGCGCGCAGCGATGAAGACCGCGCCGGCCCTCGGGAGCCTCGGCGCCCTCGCGGCCAACAGCGTGGAGGCCACCCGGGACGCCGCGCAGCCGTGGCTGCTCGCGCCCGCCGACCTGCACGCGGTGAAGGCCAGCGGCGTCACCTTCGTGGCCAGCATGCTCGAGCGCGTGATCGAGGAGCGCGCCAAGGGCAATCCCGCGCTCGCCGACGGGGCCCGCCGGGAGATCCAGGCCATCGTCGGCCCCGACCTGCGCGGCATCAAGCCGGGCTCGGCGGACGCCGCCCGCATCAAGGAGGTCCTGGTCGGCAAGGGCATGTGGTCGCAGTACCTCGAGGTCGGCATCGGGCCGGACGCGGAGCTCTTCAGCAAGTGCCCCCCGATGGCCGCGGTGGGCACCGGCGCGCGGGTCGGCGTGCACCCGGCGTCGGTGTGGAGCAACCCCGAGCCGGAGCTGGTGCTGGTGATCAACCGGGACGGCACGATCGTGGCGGTCACGCTCGGCAACGACGTGAACCTGCGCGATGTGGAGGGCCGGAGCGCGCTCCTGCTGGGCCGCGCCAAGGACAACAACGCCTCCGCGGCGCTGGGCCCCTTCTTCCGGCTGCTCGACGAGCGCTTCACGCTCGACCACGCGCGACGGGTGACCTTCGAGACGGTCGTCGAGGGCACCGACGGCTTCCGCATCGCGCACCAGACCCAGGTCGCCGAGATCAGCCGCGACCTGACCGAGCTGGCCGGCCAGGCCATCGGGAAGTATCACCGCTATCCCGACGGGCTCGTGCTCTACATCGGCACCATGTTCGCGCCGGTGGCCGATCGGGGCGCGCCGGGCAGCGGTTTCACCCACAAGTGGGGCGACGTGGTCTCGATCGCCGCGCCCGAGATCGGGCGCCTCGTCAACGAGGTCGTGGCCTGCGACGTGGCCGCCCCGTGGTCCTTCGGGACCGGGGCGTTGATGACGAACCTCGCCC
The DNA here is from genome assembly GCA_035249225.1 of Candidatus Methylomirabilota bacterium. Lineage (GTDB taxonomy): Bacteria > Methylomirabilota > Methylomirabilia > Rokubacteriales > CSP1-6 > CAMLFJ01. Next base: position 11,590 of record DATFGS010000828.1, read on the forward strand.
GGCGCGGGCTGCTGCGCGCTTGACCGCCTTCGGGGCGGCGCCCTTGCCGCCGAGCGGGGCCGCGCTCACCAGGACGAAGGCGACCAGGCTGGGCTGATCGCTCCGGTTGCTCCAGGCGTGGTTGGTGCCCCGCTGCACGAGCGTGTCGCCGGCCCGCATCAGGGTCTCGCCCTCGTCCATCAGCGCCCAGATCTCCCCGGTGAGCACGAGGGCGTAGTCAACCGTGTCCGTGCGGTGCATGGCCGGGTGCCGCGAGGCATCCGGGTCCATGGCGTGGCTGGCGCCCATCGCGCGGAAGGCCGCCCCGCGATCGAAGCCGCCCCCCGCCGCCGCGTCGGGCGGGAACTCCACGACCCGGAAGATCGTGCCGCGGCGCGGCGGCTCGAGCGACATCCGGCGCCTGGCCGCATCCGCACTCCCCGCGTTGGACGCGGGCGCGCGGTCGCTCACCCACAGGTCGGTGAGCGCGAAGTCGGGGCGCCCCGGCAGGGTGAGCACGTGGGGCGACGGCGCGTCGCTCACGATGATGGAGCGGCCCTGGGCATTGTGACCGGTGACGATGCGTCGGATCGGCTTGATCATGGCGGCCTCCCGGCCGGGACTATACACCGCCCCCCGGCTGGGTGAAACTGTGGGCGGCGCGTGATCCCGCAGGGCGAAAGAGAGGCGACATGACCGATCTCGTGATTCGCGGCGGCACCGTGGTGGACGGCAGCGGCACCCCGGGCCGGCGGGCCGACGTGGCCATCCGGGATGGGCGGGTCAGCGCGGTCGGCGAGATTCGCGAGCGCGGCGCGCGCGAGATCGACGCGGGCGGGCTCGTGGTCGCCCCCGGCTTCATCGACGTCCACACCCACTACGACGCCCAGTACACGTGGGACCCCTATGCCACCAGCAGCATCTGGCACGGCGTCACCACCACCGTGATCGGCAACTGCGGCTTCGCGATCGCGCCCTGCCGCCCGGCCGACCGCGACCTGATCATGCGCACGCTCGTGAAGGTCGAGGGGATGTCGCTGGCCGCCATGCGCGCCGGCATCACCTGGGGCTTCGAGACCTTCCCGCAGTACCTCGACCACCTCGAGCGCTGCAACCCGAGCCTCAACGTGGCCGCCCTGCTCGGCCACTCGACGATCCGTCAGTGGGTGATGGGCGGCGACAGCCAGCACCGCGTGGCCACCTCGGAGGAAGTCGCCGCGATGGGCGCGCTCGTCCGCGAGGCCATGGCCGCGGGCGCGATCGGCCTCGGGTCCTCCACCGCCGAGGCGCACGTGGGCGACGGCGGGCTGCCGGTGGCGAGCCGCCTCGCCGACAAGGCGGAGTTCCTCGCGCTGACGAAGGCCATGGGCGAATCGGGTCGCGGGCTCTTCCAGGCCACGATCGGGCCCAAGACCACCATGGAAGACCTGCGCGAGATCTGGAAGACGAGCGGCCGGCCGGTGGTGTGGGCCGCCTTCTTCCAGCGCGACGACCGGCCCGAGTACGTGCCGGAGCGCCTCGCGATCACGGAGGCGTTCCATCGCGAGGGCGTGGAAGTCCTGCCGCAGATCTCCTGCCGGCCGCTCACCATGGACTTCACGATGAAGAACCCCTACCCGTTCGAGGGCATGCCGGCCTGGCAGCAGGTCATGAAGCAGCCCGAATCCCGGTGGCTGGCCGTCTACGGCGACCCCGGCTTCCGCGCCGCGCTCAAGGCCGATCTCGACGCGCGCCGCCTCGCGGTCTTCCGCGGGCGCTGGGACCTGGTCCAGGTGCTGCGCACGCATCGCCCCGAGCACAAGGCCCTCGAGGGCCGCAGCCTCGCGGACCTCGCGCGCGAGACCGGCAAGCATCCGGTGGACGCCTGGCTCGACCTGGTGACCGCCGACGGCCTCGACGTGGAGTTCCTGGCCGGCCTGCTCAACACCGACGAGAAGATCGTGGGCGATCTCATCGTGCATCCGCTGACCCTGATCACGCTCTCCGACGCGGGCGCGCATCTCTCGCTGATGTGCGACGCGGGCTACTCGAGCACGCTGCTCGGCAAGTGGGTGCGCGGGCTCGAGCGCCTGCCGCTCGAGACCGCGGTCAAGCGCCTCACCGACGATCCCGCGCGCGCCTACCGGATCCCGCAGCGCGGCCGCCTCGAGCCCGGCTACTGGGCCGACGTGGCGATCTTCGACGCGGCCACCGTGGACGCCCTGCCCGCGGAGTGGGTCACCGACCTGCCCGCCGACGAGCCGCGCTTCGTCTCGCGCGCCCGCGGAGTCGAGTGGAGCCTGGTCAACGGCCGGCCGGTGCTCGAGCGCGGCCGCGTGGTGGAGCAGCCGGCCGGGAAGCGGCCCGGCCAGATCCTGCGCCGCTTCGACGCGTAGCCCCCCACGGAGGGTGGGGGCCTCACTCCTCGAAGCGGCCGAGGCGGCGTAGCTCCGGGAAGAGGAGCATCCAGAGCGCGGCCACCGTGATGGTGCCGACGCCGCCCAGCAGCACCGCGGGGACGGTCCCGAGCAGGGCCGCGGCCACGCCGGACTCGAAGGCCCCGAGCTGGTTCGAGGTGCCGGTGAAGAGCGAGTGCACCGCGCTCACCCGCCCGCGCATCGCGTCCGGTGTCCGGATCTGCGCGAGCGACATGCGGATGACCATGCTCACCACATCGGCCGAGCCGAGCACGGTGAGCGCGATCAGCGAGAGAGTGAAGCTGGTGGAGACGCCGAAGACCACGGTGGCCACGCCGAACACGATCACCGAGCGGAACAGGGTCGGCCCGAGGTGCCGCTCGAGCGGGTAGCGCGCCAGGAACACGGAGGTGGCCAGCGCGCCCACCGCGGGCGCGGAGCGCAGCACCCCGAGCCCGACCGGGCCCACGCCGAGGATGTCCTTCGCGAACACGGGCAGGAGCGCGGTGGCGCCGCCCAGGAGCACCGCGAAGAGATCGAGCGACATCGAGCCCAGCAGGACGCGCCGGCCGAAGATGAACGCGACGCCCGAGAACACCGCCTCGAGCGTGAGCGGCTCGCGCGTACGCGCCACGCGCGCGACCCGGATCGCGGCGGCGAGCGCGCCGGCCAGGACGAACAGGGCGCCCGCGGTGAAGTAGGCGGCGCCGGGACCGAAGGCGTAGAGCAGCCCGCCCAGGGCGGGCCCCACGATCTGCGCGGTCTGCCCGGCCGAGATCACCCACGCCATCGCGGGCGCGATCAGCGGGCGCGCCACCACCTCGGGCACCAGCGCGCTCATCGCGGGATTCTCGAAGGCCTGCGCCGCGCCCAGCAGCGCCACCAGCACGAAGATGCTGGTCCGGCTCTGCCAGCCGCCCACCGCGCCCAGGGCCAGCGCGGCGGCGGTGGCCGCCTTGGCGACCTCGCATCCCACCACGATCAGCCGCCGGTCGCAGCGATCGGCCACCTGGCCGACGACCAGCGTGAGCAGGATCATCGGCAGGAACTGCGCGAGCCCCACCAGCCCCAGGTCGAGCGCGCGCCCGGTCAGCTCGTAGAGCTCCCAGCCAACCGCGACGCCCAGCATCTGGAAGCCGACGGTGGCCAGGACCCGGGACGACGACAGGAAGGCGAACGGCGGGTGACGCAGGATCGACCGCGACGGCTCGGAGATCTCGAAGGCCTCTAGCGGTTGGCGCGGGCGAGGACCGCGTCCAGCAGGACGTTCACCCCCGGCGAGGTGTAGTCGAGCTCGGCATGCTCGGCCTCGTTGTGCGAGATGCCGTCGCGGCACGGGGTGAAGATCATGGCGGTGGGCGCGATCCGCGAGACGTAGTAGGCGTCGTGCCCGGCCTGGCTCAGGATGTCCCGGTGCGGCACGCCCCGCCGCTCGGCCGCTTCCCGGATCAGCCGGATGCAGCCGGGATCGAAACGCTCGCTGCCGAAGTGCCACTCCCCCGCGACCGCCATCTCCACGTTGGCGCGCCGGGCGCACTCGGGGATCGCCGCCTTCACCTCCGCCCACATGCGATCGGCCACCTCGCGGTCGGCGTGGCGCACGTCGCAGGTGACCTGGGCGTACTCGGCGAGGATCCCCGCCTTGTTGGGCCAGGCCACCAGGCGCGCCACCGTGGCCTTGCCCTCGCTGGCGTGGTACTTCCAGCCGATGTCATTGACCGCGACCGCAAGCATCGCCGCGCCCACCAGCGCATTGCGCCGGCGGTCCATCGGGGTCGGCCCGGAGTGGGCGGTCTCACCGTGCACGTCCACGTGCATGCCCCGCGCCGCGTAGCCTCCCACCACGATGCCGACCGGCACCGCCTCGCGATCGAGGATCGGCCCCTGCTCGATGTGCAGCTCGAAGTAGGCGTCGATCGCGCGGCCGCCCACCGCGGCCTTGCCGTTGTAGCCGATGCGCTCGAGCTCACCGCCGAACTGCTTGCCGTCGTCGTCGCGCAGGGCGAGCACCCAGTCCACGTCGAAGACGCCCGCGAACGCGCCCGAGGCCACCATCGGCGGGGTGAAGCGCGCGCCCTCCTCGTTGGTCCAGCACACCAGCTCGAGCGGGCGCTTGGTGCGCACGCGGCGGTCGTCCAGCGTGCGGAGCACCTCGAGGCCGGCCAGCACCCCCACGATGCCGTCGTACTTGCCGCCCGCGAACTGGGTGTCGAGGTGGCTGCCCATCAGCACCGGGGGCAGGTGATCGGCGGTGCCCGGGCGCCGCGCGAAGATGTTGCCGACGCGGTCCACCGCGACCGTGCAGCCCGCCTCGGTGCACCAGGTGATGAAGAGATCGCGCATCTCCTTGTCCGCGTCGGTCAGCGCCAGGCGGCGGAGGCCGCCCGCCTTGCCGGGGCCGATCTCGCCGGAGCGCATGACGGTGGACCAGAAGCGCGGCGCGTCGATGGTGATCGCATCGGATGCGGACATGGCTCGCGCCCTCCCGGCGCGCTCCGGTCTTACCCCGGCGCGGGAGAGCCTGTCAACCGCCTTGACAGCCGCCGACGATCGGCCAATATGGGGCGCGATGGCCGACGCGCTGCCCACCGAGCTGAGAGCGAAGGTCCTCGCCCGGATCGACGACGACGAGGTGGTCCGCCTCGCCTGCGACCTGATCCGGATCCCCTCGTTCACCACCGAGGAGACCCCGATCGCGGAGTGGCTCGCCAACTACCTCGGCGAGCAGGGCCTCCCGGTGACCGTGCAGGAGATCGAGCCCGGACGCAAGCAGACCATCGCGCGGCTGCGGGGGACCGGCGGGGGCCGGTCCATCATGCTGAACGGCCACATCGACATCGACCCGCTCGCCTCCGGCTGGACCCGCGACCCCTTCGACCCGTGGGTCGCCGACGGCAAGCTCTTCGGCCACGGCGTCTACAACATGAAGGCCGGGGTCACCGCCTGCATCATGGCGACCCTGGCCCTCCGGCGCGCGGGGGTGCCGCTGCGCGGCGACGTGGTGCTCGCCTGCGTCGCCGCCGAGCTCAACAGCGGGATCGGCACGATCCACGCGCTCGAGCACGGACAGAAGACGGATATGGCGGTGGTGGCCGAGCCCTACGGGGCGCGAACCATCCTGACCAAGCACACCGGCACCATGGACGTGGTCATCCACACGATCGGCCGGGCCACCCACATCAGCAAGAAGGAGCATGGGGTGGACGCGATCGCGATGATGATGCGGGCGGCGGCCGCGCTCGACGCCATGCGCTTCACCCACACCCACGACCCGGACCTGCCCGGGCTGCCGCGCCTCAACGTGGGCTCGATCATCGGCGGGCGGGGCCGCGACCACAACCTGCGCGGCGCCTACACCGTGAGCGATTTCTGCACCGCCTACGTCAACGTGCGCTTCAACGCGAGCCAGACCGGCGAGACGGTGGTCGCCGACATCCGCCGCACCCTCGACGCGCTCGCCGCCGCGGATGCGAAGTTCGAGTACGAGATCGAGTTCCCGCCCCGGCGCGAGCGCGGGCTCGGCCGGCTCGCCAAGGCCGCGGTGGACGTGCCGAAGACG
>DATFGS010000829.1:0-4854 GCA_035249225.1 Candidatus Methylomirabilota bacterium
CTCGCCCACGGGCGCGCGATGCGGCCGCGGCTCACCGGCCGCGATCTGCTCGCGCTCGGGGTGCCGGGCGGGCCGCGCGTGGGCGCGGCGCTCGGCATGCTGCGACGGCACCGGCTGGACGGCGGGGCGGGCTCGGTGGCCGAGGAGCGGGAACTCGTGAAAGAATGGCTCACATCGGGAAAGGAGGCGTGAGGTGACGACCAGATTCATCTTCGTGACGGGCGGCGTCGTGTCCTCCCTGGGCAAGGGGCTGGCCGCGGCATCGATCGGATCCTTGCTGGAGGCGCGCGGCTTCCGGGTCACGCTGCAGAAGATGGATCCCTACATCAACGTGGATGCGGGGACCATGAGTCCGTACCAGCACGGCGAGGTCTACGTGACCGACGACGGGGGCGAGACCGACCTCGATCTCGGCCACTACGAGCGCTTCACCTCGGCCCGGATGACCCGGGACAACAACGTCACCACCGGGAAGGTCTACGGGACCGTGATCGAGAAGGAGCGCCGCGGGGACTATCTGGGCCGCACCGTCCAGGTCATCCCGCACATCACCGACCAGATCAAGGCGTCGATCCGGAAGGTGGCCGCGGGGGTGGACGTGGTGATCATCGAGATCGGGGGCACCGTCGGCGACATCGAGGGCCTGCCGTTCCTGGAGGCGGTGCGCCAGTTCAAGAAGGACGTGGGCAAGGACAACGTCATCTACGTCCACCTCACGCTGGTGCCGTACATCCAGGCCGCGCAGGAGCTCAAGACCAAGGCGACCCAGCACTCGGTCAAGGAGCTGCGGGCCATCGGTATCCAGCCCGACGTGCTCCTGTGCCGCACCGCCAAGGACCACCCGCTCACCCCGTCCATCAAGTCCAAGATCGCGCTCTTCTGCGACGTCGAGGAAGAGGCGGTGATCGCGGCCCGCGACGTGGACACGATCTACGAGGTGCCGATCGCCTTCCACGACCAGGGCCTGGACGAGTCCATCATCAAGCTCCTGGATCTGCCCTCCCGGCCGATCGATCTCTCCCGCTGGGAGGAGATCGTGCGCCGGATCAAGGCGCCCCGCCGCCGCTGCCGCATCGGGGTGGTGGGCAAGTACATCGAGGTGAAGGATTCCTACAAGAGCCTCTACGAGGCGCTCGCCCACGGAGGCATCGCCCACGAGGCGGCCGTCGAGGTGGTATGGGTGGACGCCGAGCGCATCGAGCGCGAGGGGCTGGCCGGCCACGTGGCCGGGCTCGACGGCATCCTGGTGCCCGGCGGCTTCGGCGACCGGGGCATCGAGGGGAAGATCCAGGCCATCCAGTACGCGCGCGAGCAGCGCGTGCCCTACTTCGGCATCTGCCTCGGCATGCAGTGCGCCGTCATCGAGTACGCGCGCCACGTGTGCGGGCTCGACGGCGCGAACTCCACCGAATTCAACCCGGCCCCCGCCCACAACGTGATCGACCTGCTGCCCGAGCAGCGCCACGTCCAGGACAAGGGCGGCACCATGCGTCTCGGGCTCTACCCGGTGCTACTGAGCGAGGGCACCACCGCATCGCGGGTATACGGGCAGGGGCTCATCGAGGAGCGCCACCGGCACCGTTACGAGGTCAACAACGACTATCTGGCCCGGCTCGAGAAGAGCGGGCTGCGCATCTCCGGGATCTGGGCCGAGAAGCAGCTGGTGGAGATCATCGAGCTGCCCGAGCACCCGTGGTTCGTGGCCGGGCAGTTCCATCCCGAGTTCCGCTCGCGGCCGTGGGAGCCGCATCCCCTCTTCGCCGCGTTCATCAAGGCCGCCCTCGACCACCAGGCGGGCGCGTGACCGGGACCCGCGCGGTCCGGATCGGCTCGGTGGTCATCGGGGGCGGCGCGCCGCTGGCCCTGATCGGCGGCCCGTGCGCGATCGAGAACGAGAAGCACGCGCTGATGGTCGCGGAGCGCCTGCAGCGGGTGACCGCGGACGCGCGGGTGCCGTTCATCTACAAATCGTCCTACGACAAGGCCAACCGCTCCTCGATCAACGCCTACCGCGGGCCCGGGCTGACCGAGGGGCTCCGAATCCTCCGGAAGGTGAAGGACGAGACCGGCCTCGCGGTGCTGTCGGACGTGCACGACGTCTCCGAGGTCGCGCCGGCGGCCCAGGTGCTCGACGTGCTGCAGGTCCCCGCCTTCCTCTGCCGCCAGACCGACCTCATCGTGGCGTGCGCCAGGAGCGGCCGGCCGGTGAACGTCAAGAAGGGGCAGTTCGTGGCCCCGCGCGACATGATCAACGTGGTGGAGAAGGTGCGCGCGTCCGGCACCGAGGACCTCCTCCTGACCGAGCGCGGCACCAGCTTCGGCTATAACAACCTGGTGGTCGACTTCCGCGGGCTGCCGATCATGCGGGCCTTCGGCTACCCGGTCGTCTTCGACGCGACCCACGCGGTCCAGCTCCCGGGCGGGCAGGGGGATCGCTCGGGCGGCGAGCGCCAGTACGTGCAGTCCCTCGCGCGGGCCGCGGTGGCGGTGGGGGTGGACGCGCTCTTCATGGAGATGCACGAGGACCCGGACCGCACGCTCGAGGACGGCCGGCCGCTCTCCGACGGGCCCAACATGCTCCGCCTCGACGATCTGCCGCGGCTGCTCGACGAGATCCGCGCGATCGCGGCCGGTCCGGGCCCCGCCTGATGGATCGCGCGCGGATCCTGAGCCTGGCCGAGCGCGTCCTGCGGCTCGAAGCGGAGAGCGTGCTCGCGCTGTGCTCGCGCCTGGACGACCGGTTCGTGGCCGCGGTGAAGGCCCTGCACGACTGTCGCGGGCGGGTCATCGTCACCGGGATGGGCAAGTCGGGCCTCATCGGGCGCAAGATCGCGGCGACGCTGGCCAGCACCGGCACCCCCGCCTACTTCCTCCATCCGGCGGAGGGGGTGCACGGCGACCTCGGCATGGTCGCCCGGGAGGACGTGGTGCTGGCCCTGTCCAACTCCGGCGAGACCGACGAGGTGCTGGCGGTCCTGCCCGCGCTCAAGCGGCTCGGCATCCCGCTGGTCCTGCTGACCGGCGGGGCGACGTCCGCGCTCGCGCTCCAGGCCGACATCGTGCTGGACGTCGGCGTGGCCGAGGAGGCGTGTCCCATCAAGCTCGCGCCCACCTCGAGCACGACCGCCGCGCTGGCCATGGGCGACGCGCTCGCGATGGCCCTGCTCGACCTGCGCGGGCTCGGGCCGGACGACTACGCGGCGCTGCATCCGCGCGGGAGCCTGGGCTGGAAGGCGCTCTTCAAGGTGAGCGACCTCATGCACACCGGTGAGTCGCTGCCGCGGGTCTCCGAGCAGGCCACCATGAAGGAGGCCATCGAGGAGATGAGCGGCAAGGGGCTCGGCATGACCACGGTGGTGGACGCGGGCGGGCGCCTCGTCGGGGTCGTGACCGACGGCGACCTGCGGCGCCAGCAGCTCGCCCACGGGGCCGCCCTGCTCGAGCGCCGGGCCGCGGAGTGCATGACCGCGGGGCCCAAGGTCATCGGCGCCGACGAGCTCGCCGCGAAGGCGCTCGCGCTGATGGAGGGGCGCATCACCAGCCTCGTGATCGTGGACGGGGCGGGGCGGCCCGCGGGCGTGATCCACCTCCACGACATCCTGCGCGCCAAGATCGTGTGAGGGCCGCTCCCCGCGCCTCCCGCATCCGCCTGCTCGTCCTCGACGTGGACGGTGTGCTCACCGACGGCGGGCTGCTGTTCTCCGCGTCCGGCGAGGAGACCAAGCGCTTCCACGTGCACGACGGTCTCGCGATGGTGGCCGCGCGCCGGGCGGGACTGCAGATCGCGATCCTCTCCTCGCGCGCGTCCGCCGCGGTGACCCGGCGCATGGCCGAGCTCGGGGTGGGCGAGGTGCACCAGGGCGTCGCCGACAAGGCCGGGGCCCTCGACGCGCTCCGCGAGCGGCTGGGCGTGGCCCTCGGCGAGGTCGCGATGATGGGGGACGACCTGCCGGATCTGCCCGCGATGGCCCGCGCCGGGCTCGCCCTCGCTCCCGCCAATGCGGTGGCCGAGGTCAAGCGCGCCGCGCACTGGGTGGCCCGCCGGCGGGGCGGGGACGGGGCGGTCCGGGAGGCGGTCGAGATGCTCCTAAAGTCCCGTCGCGCTTGGCCGCCGCGGGCCGAGGGCTGAGCGCGACCTTCTTCATTTGCCACGGCTGTAAGTCCTGTGTTAGCGTGGCATGGAGATTGCTATGAGGAAGGCCCCACTCATTATTCTGTCGCTCGTCGTGGTATTCCTATCCGTGGTGGTGGGCGTGCTCGTCCATCGGGCCCGGACGCCTCGGGCGATTCCCACCGAGCCCGCCGCCACCAACGCGGACTACCGGCTCAAGCAGGTTCGCCTGCAGGAAACAGGTCGGGACGGCTCCCGATGGCAGCTCGACGCGGAATACTCCGAGACCTTCGAGGAGCGGAACACGACGTCCATGAAGAAGGTGACGATCAAGGTGGACCAGACGGTCAAGAGCGCCGGCAGCGCGCGCACGTGGACGGTCACCGGCGACGAGGGTGACCTGAACCAGGAGACCAAGAACGTGGAGCTGCGCGGCAACGTGGTGCTCGTGTCGAGCGACGGCCTGCGGCTCGAGACGGAGCGGCTGCGCTGGGACGCCGAGGCGCAGCGCGCCTGGACGACCGAGCCGGTGACGATCTACCGATCGGGCGCCGTCGTGCGCGGCACCGGCTTCGAATCGCGCGTCGCCGAGGAGGCGACCAGCATCAAGGGGCGCGTCCGCGCGACCTTCAAGCGCGGTGCCCCCGCCGAGCCGGTGGCGGCCGGTCGTCCATGAGGCGGGCTGTCGCGCTCGGCGCGGTGATGGTGTGGGCGGCGGCGACGCTGTCGACGGCGGCGTGGGC
>DATFGS010000830.1:0-4947 GCA_035249225.1 Candidatus Methylomirabilota bacterium
TGGGGAATCGAGTTCGGCGAGATGGCGGTGGAGGCGATCGATGTGGCCCGGCGGCGCGTGACGGTGCGTCACCACCGCGCGCCGCTCCGCCAGTCGATGCACTACGACAAGCTGGTGCTGGCGCTGGGGGCGACCCCCAACGTCTCGATCGCCCCGGGCGCGGCGGAGCACGCGCTCACGTTCAAGGGAGTGGGCGACGCCTTCGTCATCCGCAATCGCGTGATCGAGCTGTTCGAGGCCGCCGCGCTGGCCGACGATCCCTGGACCCGGCGGCGCCTGCTCACCTTCGTGGTGGTGGGCGCCGGGCACGCCGGCACCGAGCTGATGGCCGCGGTGGAGGAGCTGACCCGCGGCATCCTGGTGCGCCACTATCCGAGCGTTCCGCCCGAGACCGTGCGGCTGGTCCTGGTCGGCGGCCAGGTCCTGCCCCAGACCGCGACCAATCTCGCGGCCTACACGAAGCAGAAGCTGCTGGCGCGCGGCATCGAGCTCGAGACCGCGCGGGCCGGCTCGGTCACCTCCGAGGGCCTCGCGCTCCAGGACGGCCGCTTCATCCCGTCGAGCTGCGTGATCTGGACCGCAGGCAACCAGGTGAGCCCGGTGGTGGCGGCGCTGCCGCTCCCCAAGACGCGCGACGGCCGCCTCGCGGTGAACGGCTACTTCGAGGTGGAGGGCGCGCCCGACGTGTACGCGCTGGGCGACAATGCGGCCCAGATCGACCGGCATTCGAACGCCCCCTACGTGGCGACCGCCCAGGTGGCCCTCCGGCAAGGCCGGGCGCTCGCGGCCCAGCTCGAGGCGGAGCTGACCGGCCGACCACGCAAGCCGTTCGACTTCAAGCCGCTGGGCGAGATGGTGCCGCTCTCACGCCACACCGCGGTGGCCGATCTGTCGGGCCTCAAGCTCTTCGGGTTCCCGGCGTGGTTCATGTGGAAGACGATCTACATGATGAAGCTGCCGACCTGGGCCGCACGCCTGCGGGTGGTGCTGGACTGGACGGTGGAGCTGTTCTTCGAGCGTGACGTCTCCGAGCTCGCGGTCGAGGCGCGGGAGGAGGCGCGATGACCGGACGCGGGCGGCTCCCGATCTGGCGACGGCTCGGATGGCGACTGACCGTCGCGGTGCTGCTGCTCACCGCGCTCGGCATCCTGGGGAGCGGCCTGCTCCAGTATCGCTCGCAGGAGCGCTGGCTGCGCGAGTCGCTGGGCGGGCTCCTCCTCAACATCGCGCGAACCGGCGGGCTGCTGGTGGACGGCGAGCTGCACGAGCAGGTGGTCCGGGCGGGCCGCAACGACACCCCCGAGTACCAGGCCCTCCGCGACCGGCTGCTCCTGATCCAGGAGACCAACCAGCTCGGTGATGCGGTGTACACGCTCTCGAACATCGACGGGGAGATGGCGCGCTACGGGGTGATCAGCAACGGGCTGGCTCCGGTGGGGCAGGCCTATCGCCTGGCCCCGGAGACGCGCGCGGTGCTGGGCCGCGTGCTCCGCGACGGATCGGCCGGGTACACCGGGATCTACGCGAACGAGGACGGCACCTGGATCACCGCGTTCGCCCCGATCCGCAACCGCGCCGAGCAGACGGTGGCCGCGCTGGAGGTGGACTTCCGCGCCGACATCTACCTGGCCCAGCTCCAGGCGGTGCGGCGGCGGCTCTGGGCGCATTCGCTGGTGGCCGCGCTCCTCGCGGTGGGCGCGGGGGTGCTGATCTCCCGCCAGGTGACCCGCCCGATCGGCCAGCTCGTCGCCGCGGCCCAGCGCGTGGTCGAGGGCGACTTCAGCACGCCGGTCCGGGTGAGCGGCCGGGACGAGATCGGGCTTCTCGGCAACGTGTTTCACCTGATGGTGGATCGTTTGCACGCCTCCCACCGCAGCCTGGTGGACGTGCTGGTCCGCGCGCTCGAATCGCGCGAAGGAGAGACCGGCTCCCTCGCCCGACTCGCGCGGATGAGCCTCGCGGTCGCGGATGGCCTCGCGCTCGATCGGGCCCAGCGGGAAGCGCTGGAGCTGGGCGCGCTCCTGCACGACATCGGCGAGATCCGCGTCCCGGAGGCGGTGCTGCGCAAGCCCGGGCCGCTCACCACCGAGGAGCGGCTGGTTCTGCAGGGCCACCCGCAGGCGGGAGTGGAGATCCTCGAGACGGTGCCGCTGCTGACCCCCGCCCTCGACGTGGTGGGCGGACATCACGAGCGCCACGACGGCGGAGGGTACCCCCAGGGCCTCAAGGCGGACGAGATCCCCCTGGTCGCGCGGATCTTCGCGGTGGTGGACGCGCTCGACGCCATGACCCACGACCGGATCTACCGGGCGGCCCGGCCCCTCGACGCCGCCCTCGACGTGCTCAGGAGCGAGGCAGGGCGGCAGTTCGACCCGCGGGTGGTCGAGGCGGCGCTCGCGGTGCCGCGGGAGCGCTGGAGGGAACTGCTGTGCTAGGCTCGGCTCCGTGGAGAAGACGGAGCCGAGCGCCGCTCATCGCACGCTGCTCGAGATCAACAATGCCATCATCTCGAACCTGACCCGCGACGCGCTGTTCCACGCCATCGCGGAGGCCCTTCGCCGGGTCATCCAGTTCGACCGTACCGCCCTCTTCCTCTACGACCCCACCCGCGACGTCCTGACGCTCTCCATCCTCGAGTCGACGCTGCCCACGAGCTACTTCTCGGTCGGTCTCGAGATGCGGCCGGAGGCGAGCCACGTGGGCTGGGTGTTCAAGGAGCAGAAGGCGCTGCTCCGCCGCAACCTCGATGCGGAGCGCGCCTACGAGACCGACGACTGGGCGCACGCCGACGGGGTGCGCTCGTACGTCATCGTGCCCATGGTGGTACGGGGCCGCAGCGTCGGGGTCCTCGCGGTGGCCAGCACGGTGCCCGCTCAGTACACCGAGGCGGACGCGGCCCTCCTGCAGGAGGCGGCCAAGCAGGTCGCGCTCGCCATCGAGAACATGCAGGCCTACGAGGCGCTCAACCGCGCGGAGGAGATGGTGCGCGAGATCGCCGAGGGGACCGCCGCGGTCACGGGCCGCGACTTCTTCTTCTCCCTCGTGCGCCACCTGGCCTCGGCCCTGCGGGTGCGCCACGCGTTCCTCACCGAGTGCCTGCCCGACGGCGATCGGGTGCGCACGCTGGCCTTCTGGAAGGGCGGCGCATTCGCGGAGAACATCGAGTACGACGCGACGGGCACCCCGTGCCGCATCGTGCTCGACGGGAAGCCCGGGGTGTTCCCGGCGGACGTGCAGCGCCTCTTCCCCGACGACCGCGACCTGGCGGAGCTGCACGCGCAGAGCTACCTCGGCATCCCGGTGCTGGACTCGGCCGGTCGGGTGGTCGGCCACCTGGCGGTGCTGGACGACAAGCCCTTCAGCGGGGCGGACCGCGCCACGCCGGTGCTGCGCGCCTTCGCGGCCCGTGCGGCCGCCGAGATCGAGCGCCTGAAGGCCGAGGACCGGCTCCGCGCCGCGCTGGCGGAGGTGGAGGCGCTGAAGAACCGTCTGCACGCCGAGAACGTGTACCTGCAGGAGGAGATCCGCGGCGAGCACAACTTCGTCGAGATGGTGGGCAGCAGCCCCGCGCTGCTGGCCGCGCTTCGCCAGGTCGAGCAGGTGGCGTCCACCGACTCCACCGTCCTGATCCTGGGGGAGACCGGCACCGGCAAGGAGCTGATCGCCCGGGCCATCCACAGCCGCGGCGCCCGCCGCGATCGCCCGCTCGTCAAGGTCAACTGCAGCGCGATCTCGGCCGGACTGGTCGAGAGCGAGCTGTTCGGCCACGTCAAGGGCGCCTTCACCGGGGCGCTCGAGCGGCGCATCGGCCGCTTCGAGCTGGCGGACGGCGGCACGATCTTTCTCGACGAGGTGGGCGACCTGCCGCTCGAGACCCAGGTGAAGCTGCTGCGCGTGCTCCAGGAGCGCGAGTTCGAAGCGGTCGGAAGCAACCGGACCCTGCGGGTGAACGTGCGGGTGATCGGGGCCACCAATCGCGACCTCGAGGAGGCGGTGACGGCGGGGCGCTTCCGGGCCGACCTCTTCTACCGGCTGAACGTCGTCCCCCTGCGGGTGCCGGCGCTCCGCGACCGGCGCGGCGACATCCCCCAGCTCGTGATGTTCTTCCTGGCCCGCTTCGCCAAGGAGTTCGGCAAGCCGCTCGAGATGGTCTCGCAGGCCAGCATGGACCGGCTGGTCGCCTACGACTGGCCGGGCAACGTGCGCGAGCTCCAGAACATCATCGAGCGCGCGGCGGTGCTGTCCTCGGGCCGGGTGCTGGAGCTGGGGCCCGATCTGCTGCCGGTGGGCCCGTCGGCGTGTGGCCCGGCCGACCCGCCAGCGGGGCGAGGCCCCCGGACCCTCGAGGAGATGGAGCGGCGCCACATCCAGGGAGCGCTCGAACGGAGCCGCGGAGTGATCGAAGGCCCGGCGGGAGCTGCGAGGAGCCTCGGGTTGCACCCCAACACCTTGCGCAGCCGCATGGCGAAGCTCGGCATCACCCGGCCCCCCCACGGCCGGTCGTAGGCCCCCACGAGCGCTCGTGGGCGCCCACGAGCCTGTCCTGAGCTCCTGTATCGTAAGTATCTGACTTAGCGTCGCCCGAGGTCCTCTGGCTGAGCTCGGCTCGCCGGCACGCCGCTTGCGATAGGGAAGCGCGCGATGCTCAAGATCGACGTGGCCGAGGATGCGAGAGCCAGGATCACCGTACGGCTGGAAGGCCGGATGGTGGGGCCCTGGGTGGACGAGCTCCACCGCGCCTGCGAGCCCTACCTTGGCAACGGCCACGCGCTCACCCTGGACTTCGCCGGAGTGTCGTTCATCGGTCGCGAAGGCGTCGCCCTCTGCCGCAGCCTGCGGCAGAGGCACGCCAGCTTCAAGAACTGTTCTCCCTTCATCAAGGAGCAGCTCGATGGATGAGCAGGAAGCGGCCCTGATCGCCCGGCTCCGTGCCCGGGACGCGGGAGC
>DATFGS010000831.1:0-8829 GCA_035249225.1 Candidatus Methylomirabilota bacterium
CCCGCGGGGCCCGCGCGCAGGGTGCGGCAGACCTCGAGGCCGTCGCGCCCGCCGATGCGCCGGCCGAGCAGCAGCACGGACGGCGGCACCTCGCGCGCGAGGGCGAGGATATCGGCGGCGTCCGCGGACGACACCGCGGTCAGGTCGTCGGCGTGCACCGCCTCGAGGAGCTGCGCGCGGAGCGCGCCCGGATCGAGCGCGACCAGCACCGACCGGGCCAGCATCTCGCGCGGCGGGCTGGCCTCGGCCGCCGTCGACGCCGAGGGCTCGGGGCCGGGCACCAGGCTGGTCGGGACCACGTCGAGCGTCTGCCCCTCGGCGGCGGCCGTGACCTCGAGCGCGGAGCCGCCCTGCCGGCGGGCCGCCGCGACGACCTGGTCCAGCGCCGCATCATCGCGCAGCGGATCGTGGTGGAAGAGCACGAGCCGCCGCGCGCCCGCCGCCCGGGCGGCCGCCACCACCGACTCCACGGGGCTGTGCCCCCAGCCCACCTTCTCCGCGTACTCCGCGGCGGTGTACTGGGCGTCGTGGATCAGCAGGTCGGCGCCGGCCAGGAACTCCACGTGGCGCCGGTCCTCCCCGGCGAGCGCGGCGGCGTCACCCGCGGCGAGCGCGCGGCTGTGGGGCTCGTGGTCGGTCGCGTAGACCAGCGCCACCCCGTCGGCCTCGAGCCGGTAGCCGAGCGTGAGGGCGGGGTGGTTCAGGTACCGCGCGGTCACCCGCACGTCGGCGATCGTGAAGGCGCCCTCCACCAGGTCGTGGAAGCGGACGGTCGCGGCGAACTGGTCGAGGCTCACCGGGAAGTAGGTGTACTGCATCTGGCCGGCCAGCGTCTCGCGCACCGACTCCCGGAGCCCGCGCGGCGCGTAGACGTCCCACTCGTTGCCCTCGACGAAGAGCGGGGCGAAGAACGGCACGCCCTGGATGTGGTCCCAGTGCGTGTGGGAGATGAGGATGTGCCCGCGCAGCGGGCCGGTCTTCGCGGCCTCGAGGGCGTGGCCGAGGCCGTGGGCGCCGGTGCCGCAGTCCAGGATCAGCAGGGTGCCGGCGCGCGTTCGCACCTCCACGCACGAGGTGTTCCCGCCGTACCGGACGGTTCCGGGCCCCGGCTTCGCGATCGATCCCCGGGTGCCCCAGAACCGGACGCGCATGGTCAGCGGGTGCGCTCGAATGTGGCCAGGGTGCGGCGCAGGTCGTCGCCCCGCACGGTGCCGCCGTACTTGGCGATCGCCTCCCGGACGACCTCGCGGGCCCGCTCGCGCTCGCCCTTCTCCCAGTACGCCCAGGCCATCCGCTCCCAGGTCTCGGCCAGCTTGTAGGGGCTCACGTCGGCCCCGCGCTCGTCGATGAGCCGTCGGCACACCGCGATCGCCTCGTCGTGGCGGCCGGCCGCCATCAGGAGCCGGCTCAGGTTCTGGGTCAGCCCCTGGGTCCGGTCCCCCGGCATGCAGTTGGCGCAGCTGTCCACGCGCTGCCGGTGCTGGAAGTAGTGCTCCCAGCCCCACTGCGCGAGGGCCAGGCGGTGCGGGTAGTCGTCCACGACCCAGTAGAGCAGGTCGACGGCGGTCGCCACGATGTGCTCGTCGTTGGGGTGATTCACGATGCCCCGATAGGCGGCCTTGAAGAACTGCCGCTCACCCAGTCCGTCGTCACCGCGGGGGAAGCCTTGCCAGGCCGCGAGCAGGTCGTCCACGTTCTCCACGCGATACGGCGTCTCCACCGAGGCCCACCACGCCGGCCGCGGCGCCACCGACACGAACGCGGCGATGAGCTCGCGCTGCCGCGCCAGTCCCTCGGCCTCGCTCTGCGCCCGCTCCTCCTCGGCGCGGCGCCGCTCGCCCTCCTCGACCCGGTCGCGGACGACGTAGTAGGCGCCGCCCGCGAGCACGCCGACGATCGTCACCACCAGCGCCCGGCGCGCGAGCCGCCGCCGGCGCGTGCGCGGCGCCGCCGGCAGGATCCGGACCGCGCCGATGATGAGGAGCAGCACCAGGACGGCGCCGGCCACGTAGACCCAGCGCGGGAGGCTCGCGTTGCGGACCTGGAAGCGGTAGTTCCACGAGTGCACGCCCGCGTCGTGGGTGTAGAGATCGCCGACGAGACGGCCATCACGCCAGGCCGCGATCCAGAAGTAGTACCGCTCGTCGCCCACGCTCGGCGGCAGGCTCAGGGTCACTTCGGTGGCGCCCGTCATCGTGCGCAGGACCTCCCGCTGGCGGTCCGGCTGGGAGCAGGAGACCGCGGTCACGCTCACCCGGTACTCGGCGCCCGCCACGATCGGGTCCCACGCGAACTCGATCTGCGCCGTCGGCCCCCAGGAGTGCCGCGGCGTCTCGAAGACCGGCTGGGTCGCGCAGCTCGTGAGCATGCCTTCGAGCGAGCGGGCATTGTCGCCCGGGCGCGTGAGATGAACGAGCCGGACCATGTCCACGGTGAGGCGCTCCGGCCCGCGCTCGGTGACCTCGAACCGGTGCTGGGCCTCGTAGTCGCCCGGGAAGCGGCGCGGGTTGGCCGGGTTCTCGTCGATGCTCACGTGCAGCCGGTACCGGCCGGGCTCGAGGCCCTCGAGCACCCAGGCGCCCGGCCCCTCGCCCCGCTTCACGCCGCAGCTCACCCAGCGATTGGCGGTGGCGTTGAAGCAGGTGAAGTCGGGCGGCGCCGCGGGCTCGATCGGCTGCCCGTCGAAGCGCAGGTCGAGCGGGATGGCGCCGCCTTCGGCGCCGGGAGCCAGCGAGAGGACGAGCAGGGCGACGGCCAGCCAGGGTCGCCTCCCCATCGGGCTCCACCCCTCACCCTCCCCTCTCCCCCGACGGGAGAGGGGGGCGTGGGCGGCGGCTAGTCGGCGGGCCAGTAGACGAAGCCGCACCCGGTCTGGGCGCAGTGAGCGGGTACGTAGTCCACCACCTTCGCGGGGCGGTTCATGGCGGCGGCGGTGCTGATCCACGCCCGGACCTCACCGGTACCGGACCGCATGGCGTCCGAGTCGAAGGTGAAGAGGTGCTCCATCGCCGCCAGGTCGTTGCGCTCGAGCCGCTCGAGGATCCAGCGGTCGAGAGGCTGGTCGATCCAGCCCGCGTTGTACATGCCCGGGAAGTGGGAGAGGCCGCCCGAGGCGTAGATCGCGATGCGCTCGGGCCGATCGCGGAGCACGTCGGCGATGGCCTCGCCCAGGCGGGCGCAGCGGGCCGCGCTCGGCAGCGGGGGATAGTACTCGTTCATGAACACGCAGATCAGCGGGATCTCGAGCCCCGGATCCACCTCGGGCACGAGGTTCGAGACCATGTGCGAGACGCCGCGCGTGGGATTGCCGCGAGGGTCGAACCGCCCGATACTGGCCATGTCGAAGCCCCGCTTGATCAGCCCGCGGTGCAGGTGCCGGGACAGCTCGGGATGCGGCTGGAAGACGAGCTTCGTGCGCTCCGCCGGCGGCGTGTCGTAGCTGTCGCGGGCGCTGCGGCCCCAGAGCGGCTCCTCCCCGGTGTAGACCGAGAAGGTGGGGTTGTTGGTCTCGTCGAACAGGTCGCCCTGGTCGTCGCCGATCATGAGGAGCGCGTCCGGGCGGTAGGCGCGGAGCTGCTCGCGCAGGGTGGCCAGGCCGCCCTCGATGCGCTGGATGTTCGCCTCGATGATCGCCGGGCTCGCGATCTCCTCGCGGGCGCTCCGCGGCAGCTGCTCGCGGGCCTCGGCCGGGATCCGCCCGACCACCCGCGGCCAGTACTGCGCCTTCTGGAACATCATCGGGGCGTGTGACGACGCCATTCCAAGACCCAGCATGGCAAGGCCTCCTCGGGGCCCCAGGGGTAGAAAGACCGGAGCGCCCAGGAAGCGAATCTAGCCCCGGCGAGCCCCGGGGTCAACGAGGCGATTCGGTCGAGGATGACCTGGGGCCGGGCGTCCTTGTCCGCCCTCGCGTCCCACGCTATAGTCGGCCGGCGCGGACAGGGGGGCGGCAATGGTCGGTCGGATTCTCGTTCTCATTCTCACGCTCCTCTCGGCGGCGGAAGCCGCCCAGGCCCAGCCGGCGGGCCAGACCCGGCGTCTCGGGATGCTCCTGTACGACGGCGCCCCGCCCGGGTTCCTCGAGGCCTTCCGGGACGAGCTCCGCGCGCGGGGTCACGTCGAGGGCACGAACCTCCGGATCGAGATGCGCGACGCGGCCGGACGGAACGAGCGCCTCGCCCCGCTCGCCGACGAGCTCGTGCGCCTCAAGGTCGACGTCATCCTGGCCTTGAATACCCCGGCGGCCCAGGCGGCCAAGAAGGCGACCACGACCATCCCCATCGTCATCGCGCGAGCCGGCGACCCGGTCAGATCCGGCCTGATAACCAGCCTCGCCCGCCCGGGAGGGAACGTGACCGGCCTGAGCTACAACAACGCCGACCTGGGGCCCAAGCGAGTCCAGCTGCTCCGGGAGATCCTCCCGAGGATGTCGCGCGTGGCCGTCCTGTCCAACGTGGACAATGCGGGTCACACCCCGCAGATCCCGGAGATGGAGCGGGCGTGCTCCGATCTCGGCGTCAAGCTCCAGAGCATTCGCGTGCGCGGCGCGGGCAATCTGCCGGCCGCGTTTCAGACCGCGGTCCGGGGGCGAGCCGAGGCGCTCTTCGTCCTCGACGACACCACGTTCACGCAGCACCGCGAGCAGATCCTCAAGCTGGCGGGCGCCCACGGGATGCCGGTCGTGTCGAGGTACAAGGACTTCGCCGAGGCCGGCGGGCTCATCGCCTATGGGCCCAGCCTTCCCGCCATGTACCGGCGCACCGCGCACTACGTGGACCGGATCCTCCAGGGGGCGAAGCCGGGCGAGCTGCCCATCGAGGAGCCGGCCGAGTTCGATCTCGTCGTGAACCTCCGGACCGCCAGGGCACTCGGCCTCAAGATCCCGCCCTCGGTGCTCCTTACCGCCACCCACGTCATCGAGTGAGGGACGACCCATGATCCTCGAGCGCTTCAAGGTGCCGCCCCAAGACCAGGTGCTGGTGTCGGAGGCCGCGCTGCGCCGAACCACCACCCAGATCTTCGAGAAGATGGGGGTCACGCCGGAGGACGCGGCCGACGCCGCGGACGTGCTGGTCATGACCGACCTGCGCGGGGTCGAGACCCACGGCGTGTCCAACATGCTGCGCGTCTACGTGCGCGACTACCGGGCGGGCAAGCTCGACCCGCGCCCCGGCTGGAAGATGGAGCGCGAGGCCCCGGGCACCGCGGTGATCGACGCGGAGAAGCGCCTCGGCATCATCGTGGGGCCGAAGGCGATGCGGCTGGCCATCGAGAAGGCCCGCAAGGTCGGGGTCGGGATCGTGACCGTGCACAACAGCGGCCACTTCGGCGCGATCGGCCACTTCGCGATGCAGGCCGCCCAGGCCGACATGGTGGGCGCCTGCTTCACCGCGGCGGGACTGCACGTGGTGCCCACGTTCGGCGCGAAGCCGCTGCTCGGCACCAATCCGATCGCGCTCGCCGCCCCCGCGCGCCGCGAGGCGCCGCTGCTCTTCGACGCGGCCACCTCCGCCATCGCGGGCAACAAGATCCGCCTGGCCATGCGCATCGGCTCGCCGCTGCTCGCGGGCTGGGTGACCGACAAGGATGGCACGCCGATCATGGAGGAGAAGCCGGTCTTCGACCGCGAGGACTTCTACCAGGCGCCGCTGGGCGGCACCCGCGAGCAGGGCTCGCACAAGGGCTACGGCTTCGCGCTGATGGCCGAGGTGCTCTCCACCATGCTGGCGGGCGCCCTGCCCACGATGCTCGCGCCCGGCAGCGGCTCGAAGAACCAGTTCGCCGCGTACAACATCGAGGCCTTCACCGACCTCGGGCGATTCAAGGACTCCATGGACGAGATGCTCCGCACCCTGCGCACCGCCGCGCCCGCGCCGGGCCAGGAGCGCGTGCTCTACCCGGGGCTGTCCGAGGCCGAGGAGCTCGCCGAGCGCCGCGCCCACGGGATCCCGCTCCACAAGGAAGTGATCGAGTGGTTCGCCCAGTGCACGAAGGAGATGTCGCTGCCGCCGCTGGCTACCGCTCGAGCGTCCGCTTCATGACGCCCATGCCCTGCTCGATCATCGCCTGGATGTAGCCGGCGACCTCGTTCGGGAGCAGGTCCGCGGTCCAGACGATCCGGCTGCGCGCGGCGCCCGCGGCGAAGACCTGGAGCGACGCGTTGTGGTGGGTGAGGCGCGGGCTGCCGACCACTGACCAGACGAGCCGGCGCGCCGCGTCGTCCACGTCCACGATGAGCTCGCGCGCGGTCATCCCGCTCGCGAAGGTGACGACGCGGGCGCCCTCCTCCATCTTCGTGTCCACCACGAAGCCCGGCGCGAGCCGCTCGTGCACCGCTCCCACGTCACGCACCGCGTCCCACACCTGCTCGGCCCGCGCACCGACCTCCACTTCCCTGCGAATCGACGCCATGCTCGACCTCCGCATCTCCCTCTCCCCTCAGGGGAGAGGGCAGGGTGAGGGGTTCTAGAGAATCCGCCGCGCGATCTCCGGGTAGTCCTGCACCAGGCCGTGCGCGTCCACCGCCAGCTCCGCGACAAAGCCCGACTCGAGCGCCCGGAACCGCCACCGCGCCCCGGTCCCGCCCCGCTCGAGCAGCGTGTACTCCTGGCGCGCCGCCTGGATGGTGAGCGCGGGCAGCCGCACCCACGCCACGTCGATCGCCATCGGGCGCCCGACGCCCGCGTCGGCGAGCCGCCGGATCGGCAGCGTATTGGTGAAGGGCGACGGGTAGATGTCGATGTCCACGCAGCCATCGAGGGGCAGCGCGGCGCCGGTCGCGGCGTCGGTCCAGCGGCCCCGCCCGTCCGCGCGGACCTCCATCACCCGCGCCGGCTCCTCGAGCACCTCGATCCGCGCCCGCCGCATCGTCCACCCCGCGTCGCACTCCACCACGTAACGGGCGCGGTACGGGCGCCCGTCGTCGCCCACCGCGAGGATCAGGCTGTCCGCGCGCGCGCCGCCCGGCTCGGTGGCGAGCGCCAGGTGCTCGAGCCCGCGGCCGGCCCAGGCGGCCCAGAGCACATCGATCGTGGCCATGGCAAGATCATCCCAGACCGCGTCCGGCCGTGCTGGCGGGATCCGGACCCGGTCACCGATGACGTCCGAAACCCGCGAGAGGGAGGTGCGCGCGTGCACGATGATAGGCGCGTGGCCCCGGATGACGAGCCCATGGACCTGGACGCGGAGGCCTCCTACCGCGCCATCGCCACGCGCGACGCCCGCTTCGACGGGCGGCTCTTCATCGCGGTGAAATCCACCGGCATCTACTGCCGCCCGATCTGCCCGGCGCGGACCCCGAAGCGCGAGAACCTCGCCTTCTACCCGTCGGCCGCCGCGGCCCAGGAGGCGGGCTATCGCCCGTGCCTGCGCTGCCGCCCCGAGAGCGCGCCCGATCTGGGCGTCTGGCGCGGCACGTCGAACACGGTGTCGCGCGCGGTGGCGCTGATCGAGCAGGGCGGGCTCGACGGCGTCGACGTGGAGGCGCTCGCCGACCGGCTGGGCGTGGGCGAGCGCCAGCTCCGGCGGCTGTTCCAGCGCCACCTCGGGGCCTCGCCGATCGCGGTGGCCCAGACCCGGCGCGTGCTCCTGGCCAAGCACCTGATCCACGACACCCGGCTGCCGATGGGCGAGGTCGCGCTGGCCGCGGGCTTCGGCAGCGTCCGGCGCTTCAACGAGACCTTCCAGCAGCTCTTCGGCCGCCCGCCCAGCACCCTGCGTCGCGGCGGCGCGCCGGTCTCGGCGGGGCCGAGCGGCGAGGTGACCATTCGACTCCCGTATCGACCGCCCTATGACTGGCCGGCGATGCTCGCCTTCCTGCGGGCGCGGGCGATCCGCGGCGTCGAGGTCGTGTCCGCCGAGGGCTACGCGCGCACGATCGCGATCGGCGGCGCGCACGGGGCGGTGGCGGTGGCACCCGCCGAGGGGCACGCCCTGCGCGCGGTCATCCAGTTCCCGCAGCTCTCGGCGCTGCCCGCGATCGTCGCGCGCCTCCGCCGCGTGTTCGATCTCGCCGCGGACCCGGAGGTGATCGGGGCCCATCTCTCGGAGGATCCCGCGCTGGCCCCGCTCGTCGCGGCGCGCCCGGGCCTGCGCGTGACGGGCGCGTGGGACGGCTTCGAGCTGGGCGTCCGCGCCCTGCTCGGACAGCAGATCACGGTGACCGCGGCGATCGGGTACGCGGGGAAGCTGGTCGCGGCCTACGGCAAGCCGCTCGCCGGCGCGATCATGAGAGACGGGCTGACCCACGTCTTCCCCGACCCCGAGCGGGTGGCCGGGGCCGACCTCTCCGCCCTCGGGCTGACCCGCGCCCGCGCCGCCGCGCTCGGCTCCCTCGCCCGCGCGGTGGTGGCCGACCCCGAGATCTTCGGACCCCGGCGCAGCCTCGAGGAGGCGATCCGGACCCTGAAGGCGCTCGACGGCGTCGGCGAGTGGACCGCGCAGTACATCGCGATGCGGGAGATGCGCGAGCCCGACGCCTTCCCCGCCGCCGACATCGGCCTGATGCGCGCGATGGCCGATCGGAAGGGACGACGCCCCACCCCCGGCGCGCTGCTCGCCCGCGCCGAGCGCTGGCGGCCGTGGCGCGCCTACGCCGCGCAGCACCTATGGGCGTCCCAGGGGATGAGCTATGATCGCCGGGAGGTGCCCCGTGACGATCGATCTCCTGTACGGCCGCTCCACCCTGCCCGTGCGGCCGCCCGCCGGCTGCGTGCCGACGGTGATCGAGAAGCGCGCCATGCCGGTGCTGGCCGAGCCGCTCGCCGCGGTGGCGCGCGCCCTCGCCGAGCCGGTAGGCAGCCCGTCGCTGCGCGAAGCCGCCCGCGGTAA
>DATFGS010000832.1:0-6215 GCA_035249225.1 Candidatus Methylomirabilota bacterium
CGGGGCGAGCCGGTGGACGCGGCCGCGCTCGCGCGGGAGGCCGACGCCGCGGTCGCCCACGTGGTGGCGCGGCAGCTCGAGGTCGGCATCGACGTGGGCAACAACGGCGAGCAGCCCCGCGCCGGCTTCTCGACGTACGTGGCCGGCCGCATGCGCGGCTTCGGCGGCACGAGCCGCCGCCTGCCCGCCCGCGACCTGATCGACTTCCCCGACTACGCGGAAATGCTGGCCCGCCGCCGCCGCGACGCGGCGCGCATCGCGGACGCGCCGCAGGCCGTCGCGGAGGTGGAGTACGCGGATCTCGGCCCCGCGGCCGAGGAATGCGACGGCTTCCTCCGGCAGACCGACGGCCGGACGCCGGGCTTCACCGAGCGCTTCATGACCGCGGCCTCGCCCGGAGTGATCGCCACCATTTTGCTCTCGGCCCACTATCGCACGCACGAGCAGTACGTGATGGCGCTGGCCCGGGAGATGCGCAAGGAGTACGAGCTGATCCACGCGCGCGGCCTCCTGCTCCAGGTGGACTGCCCCGATCTCGCCATGGAGCGGGTGCGGTTCTTCCAGAACGATCCGCTCGAGGCCTTCCAGCGGAGCGTCGAGCTGCACGTGGAGGCCATCAACCAGGCCACCGCGGGGATTCCCCCCGAGCGGATCCGCCTGCACGTCTGCTGGGGCAACTACGACGGCCCCCACACCCACGACGTGCCGCTCGAGGCGGTGCTGCCCCTCGTCTACCGCGCCCGGGTGGGCGCCCTGTCGCTGCCCCTGGCCAACCCGCGCCACCAGCACGAGTACCGCGTGCTCAAGCGCCACCCGCTCCCCGACTCCATGCTCCTGCTCCCCGGGGTGATCGACACCACCACGAACTACGTGGAGCATCCCGAGGTGGTGGCCGACCGGATCGCAGCCGCGGTGGACGCGGTCGGCGACCCCACCCGCGTCATCGCCTCCACCGACTGCGGCTTCGGTACCTTCGCGGGCTCGGAGATGGTGGCGCACAGCGTGGTGTGGGCCAAGCTCGCCGCGCTCACCGAGGGCGCGGCCATCGCGAGCCGCCGCCTCTTCAGCTGAGAAAGGCCATCATCATGAGCACTGGATTTCGCATGACGCCGGATCGCTTCGCCCAGGGCATGACCTTCGACGACTACGTGAAGTTCACCGGGTCGCCCGGGAACCTCGCCCGCGAGGGCTTCGACATCCGCCGCTTCAGCATGGTGCGCCCGCGCCTGGACTGGAGCGGCTTCCTCCACAAGCGCCACGCCGGCGCCCGCCTCACCCCCGAGCAGATCGCGGCCATCCAGTGGCTGGCCGCGCAGCCCGGTGGGCCCGCCAAGGTCGCGGTCATCTCCGAGGAATGGTCATCGGACTGCCGGCGGGACGTCCCCTATCTCGCGCGCCTCGCCAGGGCGGGCGGCCTCGAGCTGCGCATCTTCACCCGCGACGGCGAGGCCATGCGGCTCAAGGGCGTGCCCGACCCGGCGGAGGGCGGCAACGCGGACCTGGTGGCCGCCTACGCCAACGAGAAGAACGGGCAGCGCTGGGCGTCGGTCCCGGTGGCGGTCTTCTTCACCGAGGACTTCGTCGAGCTCTACCGCTACATCGAGTACCCCGCGATCTACCGCAAGGACCGCGTGCTCGGCCACCTGCGCGCGGCGCGCGGCGGCGAGAGCCCGGAGGCGGCGAAGGCGCGGGGCGGCGCCGAGATCGGCGCCCTGCTCGAGTCCCCCTTCTACGACGTCTGGGCGCAGGGCGCGATCGCCGAGATCCTCAGCGCGCTGCACGAGCGCCTGCTCATCGGCGCCTGAGCCGCCGCCGGCGGTGGAGAAGGGCCCAGATGCGAGGCGGGGCGAGCGGCCGCCCGCCGCCAACGAAGCAGATGGGCCCTTTTCACCAGCCGGCGCGCCAGGCGTGGAAGAGCCACATCGCGGCGGCCACCGCCACCAGCAGCGCGATGTAGGCGGGCCAGCTCGTCATCCAGGACTCGCGCGGGACCGGGATGTGCTCCTCCTCCCACGCCACCCCGTCGCGCCACGAGAGATCGCCGGTGGCGTAGCGCTGGAACGCCTCGGTCACCCACGGGAGCGGCAGCGCGCGGTCCCGGGTGCGGAAGCGGCGGGCCAGCGAGCCCTCCTGCAGGTACAGGCCGAACCCGGTCTGCACGCTCCCGCTGGCCTGCAGGTACGTCGCGTCGGAGACCCCGAGGGTCGCGAGCACGTTGCGGCCGCCGTCGAGGGAGGCCAGCACCTTCGCGATGGTCGGCCCGTCGGGCTGCGGATACCCGGTGTCGTGGGTGGTGAGGAGCAGGTCCATGCCGGTCAGTAGGACCGCGGCAGGCCGAGCACGTGCTCGGCGAGGTAGTTGAGCGCCATCTGCTGGGAGACCGGCGCGATCTTGTAGAGCCGGATCTCGCGCCACAGCCGCTCGACGTGGAACTCCTTGGCGTAGCCGTAGCCGCCGAAGGTCTGGAGCGCCGCGTCGCAGGCGTTGAAGCCGGCCTCCGCCGCGAGCATCTTGGCCGCGTTGGCCTCGCGCCCGCACGGCCGGCCGTGGTCGAAGAGCCACGCGGCCTTGAGGCACATCATCTCGGCCGCGTCGAGCTGGGCCATCGCGTGGGCGAGCGGGTGGGCGATCGCCTGGTTCTTCCCGATGGGCCGGTCGAAGACCACGCGCTCCTTGGCGTACTGCACCGCGCGGTCCAGCGCGGCGCGCCCGATCCCGACCGCCTCGATGCCGATGACGATCCGCTCGGGGTTCAAGGAGTCGAGCAGGTGGTAGAAGCCCTCGCCCACCGTGCCCACCACGTCCGAGTCGGGGATCTCCAGGTTGTCGATGAAGATCTCGTTGGAATCGACGGCGGCCCGGCCCAGCTTGTGGATCAGCCGCACCGTGATCGCGGTGCGGTCGAAGTCGGCGAAGAACAGGGTCATGCCCTTCAGCGGCTTCGCGGGATCGCGATCGGCGGTGCGGGCGAGCAGGAGGATCCGGTTGGCGTGCTGGGCGTTGGTCGTCCAGACTTTGCGTCCGTTGACGATCCAGCGGTCGCCCTGCTTCACCGCGCGGGTCTGGATGCGCGAGGTGTCGGTGCCCGCGTTGGGCTCGGTCACCCCGAAGGCCATCACGATGTCGCCGCTCACGATCCGCGGGAGGTACTGCCGCTTCATCGCCTCGGTCCCGTACTTGACGATCGGGGTGGGCGGGAAGACGTAGAAGTGAACCGGCGAGCATCCGGAGGTGCCGGCCCCCGACGCGCAGATCTCGTGGAGCATCAGCGCGGCCTCGGTGACGCCGAGCCCCGCTCCGCCGTACTCCTCCGGGATCGTGATGCCGAGCCAGCCGTTGTCGGCGAAGGCCTTCACGAAGTCGCCCGGGTACTCGGCCCGATCGTCCTTGTCGAGCCAGTAGTCGAGCGAGAAGGTGCGGGCGAGCGCCCCCACCTCCTTCTTGATCAGCTCCTGCGATTCCGTGAGCGCGAAGTCCATGTCCGGCCTCCTGGTCGGGCAAGAATATCACGGCCGCCCGGGGACTTGCCCGCCGCCGCGCCGGTCGGTATGCTGGCGGCCATGACCGAGACGACTCCCGCGATCCAGGACTACCTCGGCGCGATCTACGACCTGGCCGGCACCGACAAGCCGGTGATCGGCGCGCGGCTCGCTCGGCACATGCACGTCTCCGCGCCCTCCATCACCGAGGCGCTGCGCCGCATGCAGAAGGACGGCTACATCCGCGTGGGCGGCCGCAAGGAGATCCGGCTCACCACCAAGGGGCTCGGCATCGCCGAGACCATGGCGCGCCGGCATCGCCTGATCGAGCGCTGGCTGACCGACGTGCTCGGGCTCGACTGGTCGCGCGCGCACGACGAGGCGCACCGCCTCGAGCACGCGCTCTCCCCGGTGGTCGAGGAGCGGCTCGCCGAGACCCTCGGCATGCCCAGCACCTGCCCGCACGGCAACCCGATCCCGGGCATGCCGGCGCCCGAGGCGCACAGCCCGATCCCGCTCAACCAGGCTCCCAAGGGGCACCCGTTCGTGGTCGAGCGCATCACCGAGGAGGCGGAGGCCGACCGCCAGCTCCTGCGCTTCCTGTGGGAGAGTGGCATCCGGCCGGGCAGCCGCATCGTGGTGAGCGAGATCGCCCCCTACGCGGGGACGGTGTCGATCGAGCTGGAAGGCCGCACCGTCACCATGGGGATCAGCGCGGCCAACAAGATCTGGGTCTACGACCCGCTGGGCCCGGCCGACCGCCCGAAGACCGTCCGCGCCCGCCGCCCCGCCAAGTCCCGCGCCTGAGCATGGCGGTCGAGGGCCTCTTCGCGCTGCAGAACGGCTTTCTCGGCTTCGAGCGGGCGGGGCTCTTCTACGGCGACCGCTCGGCCGAGCGCGTCGCGATCCCGGTCACCTGCTACGTGGTCCGCACCGGCGACGCGATCATCCTGTTCGACACCGGCATCTCGCCGCGGGCGGTCCCCGGCCTCGTGCGCCAGGATCCGCTCTGCCGATTTACCGACGAGGACCTGCTCGTGCACCGGCTCGACTCGATCGGGCTCGAGCCCAAGGACGTGGACCTCGTCGTGCTGAGCCACCTGCACTTCGATCACGCGGGCGGAGCCGCGATCTTCGACACCTCCGAGCTGGTCGTGCAGAAGGAGGAGTACGCGTACGCGCACTACCCGGCCGCGTTCTTCGCCTCCTACTACTACCGCAAGAACTTCGACCTGCCCGGCTACCGCTGGCGCCTGCTCGACGGCGACGCCGAGCTCGTGCCCGGTGTGACCGCGCTGCGCAGCGACGGCCACACCCCGGGCCACCAGTCGCTGCTGGTGCAGCTGCCCAAGACCGGCCCGGTGATCCTCGCCGGCGACTCCTGCTACTGGCAACAATCGATCGACGAGGAGATCCCGCCCGGCGTCGTGTGGGACCCGACCCGGGCCATGCACAGCATCAAGCGGCTCAAGACGCTCGCGCGCCTCACCGGCGGGCGCATCTTCCCGAGCCACGACCCCGCGTTCTGGGACAAGGCCGTCAAGGCGCCCGACGCCTACCGGTAAGGAGAGCCCCCATGGGAGTGCTGGACGGAATCAAGGTGCTGGAGATGGCGCGGGTCCCGCCCGCGGAGATGCCCGGCATGTTCCTGGCCGACATGGGCGCGGACGTGCTGAAGATCGAGACGCCGCCCGGCGAGGCGGAGGACGCGGCCACCAAGCGTCGCGCCGCGTTCGCCTACGTGAACCGCAACAAGCGGTCGCTCGCGCTCAACATGAAGGCGCCCGAGGGCCAGGCGATCTTCCGCAAGCTCGCGGCCACCGCCGACGTGATCGTCGAGGGCTTCCGGCCCGGCGTCATGAAGCGGCTGGGCGGCGACTATGAGACGCTCTCCGCCACCAACCCGCGCCTCGTCTACTGCTCGCTCTCCGGCTTCGGCCACAACGGGCCCTACAAGGACTACCCGGCCCACGACGGCAACTATCTCTCGCTGGCCGGGGTGCTCAACCTCATCGGGGAGCCCGGCCGCAAGCCGATCTTCCCGCTCAACCTGGTGGCCGACTACGGCGGGGCCAGCATGCACGGCGCGCTCGGCATCATGATGGCGCTGTTCGCGCGCGAGCGGACCGGCCGGGGCCAGCACGTGGACGTCTCCTATCTGGACACCTCGCTCGCCCTTCTCGCGGCCACGCCCAACATGCGCTTCTTCTGGAGCGACGGCATGGCCCCGAAGCGCGGCGAGGGCTTCCTGGGCGGGTCCTACCCGTACTACGCAGTCTACGACACCAAGGACGGCAAGCACCTCACCATCGGCTGCACCGAGCCCTGGCTCTGGGAGAACTTCTGCAAGGCCATCGGCCGGCCGGACTTCGCGCGCTTCGCGCGCCAGCCCGATCAGTTCGTGCGCGCCGCCAACCCCGAGGAGGCGGCCGCCCGCGATGCGATCGAGGCCGTCATCCGCACGCGCGACCGCGACGACTGGTACGAGTTCCTCGTCAAGCACGACGTGTGCGTGGGCAAGGTCTACGACGTCGAGGAGATGGTACGCGATCCCCAGATCAACCACCGCGGCATGATCGTCGACGTCGAGCATCCCACCCACGGGCGCGTGCGCCAGTTCGGGATCGCGATCAAGCTCTCCGACACCCCGGGGACGATTCGCACCGCCGCCCCGCTGGGCGGCGAGCACACCGAGGCCATCCTCAAGGACCTCGGCATGGGCACCGCGGACATCGC
>DATFGS010000833.1:0-3230 GCA_035249225.1 Candidatus Methylomirabilota bacterium
ACGCCGCCGATCTTGATGTCCATCTGCAGAGCGGTGATGCCCTTCTCCGACCCGGCGACCTTGAAGTCCATGTCGCCGTAGTGATCCTCGCTACCCATGATGTCGGTCAGGATACCGACCTTGTCGCCTTCCTTGACCAGCCCCATCGCGATCCCCGCCACCGGAGCCTTGAGCGGCGCCCCGGCGTCCATGAGCGCCATCGACGCGCCGCAGACCGAGGCCATCGAGGATGAGCCGTTGGACTCGAGGATCTCCGACACCACCCGGACCGTGTAGGGGAACTCCTCCCGGGTCGGCATCACCGCCTCGATGGCCCGCTGGGCGAGCGCCCCGTGGCCGATCTCGCGGCGGCCCGGGGTCCCGAACCGCTTCACCTCGCCCGTCGAGAAGGACGGGAAGTTGTAGTGCAGCATGAAGCGCCGGAAGGCATTGCCCTCGAACGCCTCGATCTTCTGCTCGTCGTCCTTGGTGCCGAGGGTGGCGATGACGAGGGCCTGGGTCTCGCCCCGAGTGAAGAGCGCCGAGCCGTGGGCGCGCGGCAGGTACGCCACCTCGCTCCAGATCGGGCGGACTTCCTTGACGCTGCGGCCGTCCACGCGGATGCCCTTCTCCACGATGAGCCGGCGGACCTCGGTCTTCTCGACCTTCTCGAAGTAGCCGCGGGCCTTCGCCCGGTTCGCCTCGTCGCCGCCGACCGCCGCGAAGACCTCTTCGAAGATCGCGTCGAGGGCCTGGCCACGGGCCTGCTTCTCGTGCACGGCCAGCGCCTGGACCACCTTGGCCGAGGCCAGCTCCTTCACCCGTGCCTCGAGCGCCGGATCGGCGCCCGCCTGGGCGTCGAAGGCCCAGCGGGGCTTGGCCGCCTTGGCCACGAGGTCCTTCTGGATCCGCGTCAGCTCCTTGCAGCGTTCGTGGCCGAAGGCCAGCGCCTCGAGCATCTGCTCCTCGCTGACTTCCTTGCCGCCGGACTCGACCATCAGGATGGCGTCTTCGGTGCCCGCCATCACCAGCTCCAGCGGGGAGGCCGCCACCTGCTTGTAGGTGGGATTGGCCACCAGCTTGCCGTCCACCAGCGCGACCCGGACCGCCCCGACCGGACCCGAGAACGGGATCCCGGACAGGCACATCGCGGCCGAGGAGCCGATCATCGCGAGCACGTCCGGGTCGTTGTCGGCGTCCGCCGAGATGACCAGGTTGATGATCTGGATCTCGTTCCGGAAGCCCTTGGGGAAGAGCGGACGGAGCGGACGATCGATGAGCCGGCAGGTCAGCGTCTCCTTCTCGTCGGGCCGGCCCTCGCGCTTGAAGAAGCCGCCGGGGATCCGACCGCCCGCGTAGGACTTCTCGCGGTACTCCACCGTGAGAGGCAGGAAGTCCCGGCCCTCCATGGCGGAGCGCGACGCGACCGCGGTGGAGAGCACCATGGTTCCGCCGCAGCGGACGACCACGGCCCCGTCGGCCTGCTTGGCGACCTTTCCGGTCTCGATGGTGAGCGGCAGGTTGTTGATCTGAATTTGCACAGAATGAGGTGTCATACGGTCAGCGTCCTCCAGCTAGGATGGGCAGCTCAGGATGGGTTGCGACTTCGAGTGAGGGGGCCCGGCCGGGCCGGGCGAGTGTGAGATCGATCCAATCGGGATCCGCGATCACTTGCGAATCCCGAGCTTTTCCGTGATGGCTCGGTAGCGCTCCGAGTCCTTCTTGCGCAGGTACTCGATGAGCCCGCGGCGCTTGCCGATGAGCATGAGCAGACCGCGGCGGGAGTGGTGGTCCTTCTTGTGCAGCTTGAAGTGCTCGGTGAGCCCGTTGATGCGCTCGGACAGTAGCGCGATCTGGACCTCGGGCGAGCCGGTGTCGCCCTCGTGCACCTTGAACTGCTCGATCAGACCCTTCTTCTTGTCCTGGGACAGTCGCATACGGAGATCCTCCCGGGGGTTCCCCCCCCAATCGCCACGCCCCCAGGGCCCCGACCGCGGCTCCGTTGGGACGGGTTCGTTGGACCGCTCAAACCCGCGTCAAGACGAGCGGAGTGTACCACGCGGGGGTGAGTGGTTCAAGCGATCACCCCGCCGGTTGGGCCCGGAGGAGCCGCCGGGCCTCCACCATGTCGGCGCGGACCTGCGCGGTGAGGGCCTCCACCCCGGGGAACTTCATCTCGGCGCGGATCCGGACGAGGAAGTCGAGCGAGAGCGTGCGGTCGTAGAGGTCTCCGGCAAAGTCGAACAGGTAGGCCTCGACCCAGTACTGCGACTCCTCGAAGGTCGGCCGGTAGCCGATGTTGACGACCGCCTCGGCCTGCCGGCCATCCCAGCGCGCGCGGGCCGCGTACACCCCCGCGGCCAGCGCCAGGGGGCGATCCGGCTTGAGGTTCGCGGTGGGGAACCCCAGGGTGCGGCCGCGGCCGGCGCCGCGCTGCACGGTCCCCATCAGCGAGTACGGGCGCCCCAGCAAGGCCCGCGCCTGCTCCACGTCGCCGTCGCGCAGCGCCTCGCGGATGGCGCTGGACGACACGGTGAGCCCGTTGACCTGCAGCGGCGGCAGCACGTGGGTGACGAAGCCGTGGCGGGCGCCCAGCTCCCGCAGGAGGACCGCGGTCCCGCGCGCGCCGCGGCCGAAGGTGTGGTTGAAGCCGACCACCACCTCGCGGGCGCCGAGGGTACGCACCAGCGCCTCGTCCACGAAGGTCTCGGCCTCCATGCGGGAGAACTCGAGCGTGAACGGAATGACCAGGGTGGCGTCGAGGCCGCGCTCCGCGATGCGGGCGAGGTTCTCCTCGAGCGTCGCGATCGGGGCCGGCGCCTTCTCCGGCCTCAGCACCGCGGTCGGATGCGGATCGAAGGTGCACGCGACCGCGGCGACCCCGAGCGCGCGCGCCCGCTCCACCGCGGTGTCGAGGATCTTAGCGTGAGCGAGATGGATGCCGTCGAAGGCGCCGAAGGCGGCGACCGACGGCCGCAGCTCAGGCGGGAAGGATCGAAGGTCGCGGAGGATCCGCATGGAGGAGCCGTTCGGGCTTCACCCGGTCGCCGAGTCCCTGCCCGACCCCGAGCAGGCCGCCGTCGGGGCCGTACACGCGGAGCAGCCCCCCGACGCGCGCACCGGCGGCCACCGCCTGCCCGTGCGTGAAGGCGCGGGCGCCGTCCGCGTCGAGCCGCACCGCGCCCAGCGACGCGAGCGCACTGTCGGGCGGCAACAGCCGCGCCCAGAGCCGCTCGCCGGAGCGGGCCTCG
>DATFGS010000834.1:0-6615 GCA_035249225.1 Candidatus Methylomirabilota bacterium
GCCGAACTTCGTGGTGCAGGGCGGCGATCCGAAGGGCAACGGCACCGGCGGGCCCGGCTATACCATCAAGGACGAGTTCAACAAGCAGAAGCACGTCCGCGGCGTGCTGGCGATGGCGCGGACCCAGGCCCCGAACTCCGCAGGCAGCCAGTTCTACATCACCCTGGCCCCCGCCCACTTCCTGGACGGCCAGTACACCGTCTTCGGGCGGGTGACCTCCGGAATGGAGATCGTCGACAAGATCAAGGTCGGCGACAAGATGAAGTCGGTGAAGATCAACGAGGTCGCCCAGTAGCGCCATGGCCTGGTCGCTCCTGATCCGGAACGGCACGGTGGTGGATGGCAGCGGCGCCCCCGCGCGCGCCGCCGACGTCGCGGTGGAGGGCGACCGCATCGCGGTGGTGGGGCCGGGGCTGGCCGGGGAGGCGGAGCGGGTGATCGACGCCCGGGGGCTGATGGTGGCCCCCGGCTTCATCGACATCCACTCGCACTCGGACCTCGTCTACGACAAGTGCCCGTCGGCCGAGTCCAAGGTGCGCCAGGGCGTGACCACCGAGGTCGTCGGCATGTGCAGCTTCTCGCCGGCGCCGGTCGCCCCGGGCCGCGCGGATCTGGTGCAGGAGTGGGCGGGCGGCATCGGGGGCAAGATCCCCATCACCTGGAACACCTTCGGCGAGTATCTCGATCACCTGCGGAGCCTCGGCCCGACCGTGAATATCGTCCAGTTCGTGGGACACGGAGCCCTGCGCCTGGCCGCGGTCGGCCCCGCCGCGCGTCCAGTCACGCCCGAGGAGCAGCAGGGGATGGAGCGGCTCCTCGCGGAGGCGCTCGACGCGGGGGCCTTCGGCTTCTCCACCGGGCTGGTGTACGCCCCCAGCGTCTACGGCGACACGGAGGAGCTGGTGGGGCTCGCCCGCAGCATGGCGAGCCGGGGCGGGCTCTACTTCTCCCACATCCGCGGCGAGGCGGCCACGCTCGAGAAGGCAGCCGAGGAAGCGATCGCGATCGGCGAGCAGGGCGGCGTGCCCGTGCAGATCGCCCACGTGAAGGCCTCGGGCCGCGAGAACTGGGGCAAGATGGACCGCCTCCTGCGCATGATCGACAGCGCCCGCTCCCGCGGCGTGGACGTGACCGGCGACGTCTATCCCTACCCGGCGGGCAGCACCAAGATGGACAACCTCCTCCCGTCGTGGATGCACGACGGTGGCATCTCGAAGCTGCTCGAACGCCTGACCGATCCGAAGGCGCGGCAGCGCGCGATCGGCGACTGCCTCGTCGACGGCGAGCGCTGGCGCACCGGCTCGGGTGGCATGGGCTGGGACGAGATCATGATCGCCACCTGCTCGAAGCCGGAGCTGGCCGGCATCCACCTCGCGGAGCTGGCCCGGCGCACCGGCAAGGAGCCGGCCCAGGCCATGATGGACCTCGTGATGGAGGAGCGCGCTGGAGTCTCGATGGTGGTCTTCTCCCAGAGCGAGGAGAACGTGGGCACCGCGCTCAGCTACGCGCACAACATGGTGGGCTCGGACTCGCTCTCACTGCACGCCGGCCCTGGCCCGCACCCCGGCAAGCCGCACCCGCGGAGCTACGGGACCTTCCCGCGCGTGCTCGGCGTCTATTGCCGCGAGAAGCGGCTGTTCTCGTGGGAGACCGCGGTGCACAAGATGACCGGCATGCCCGCGACCAAGCTCGGCCTGAAGGACCGCGGGCTGGTGCAGGGCGGCCGCGCCGCCGACCTGGCCCTCTTCGATCCGGCCACCGTGCGCGACGAGGCGACGTTCCCGGATCCCCACCGTCACCCGGTGGGGATTCCTTACGTCATCGTCAACGGCCGCGTGGTGGTGGACGGCCCGCGCTACCACGCGCTGCCGGCCGGCCGGGTGCTGACGCCTCAGTAGCTCACGCAGGGAGTGCCGTCGGAGAGAAACTCGACGAGCTTGGCGCCGCCGCCGATGGTGGCGCCCGCCACTAGGTGGCTCTCATCGAGCTTGCGCTTCTTGAAGCAGGGCGAGCAGACCAGCATCGTGCCGCCCGCCTTGACCAGGTTCTCCATCAGCTCCTTCAGGGGCGCGAAGCCCTCTTCGCGAATGTCGTCCGGGTAACCCTTCTGGGCAAGGCGGACTCCCTCGATGCTGAGAAAGACGAGGGTCTCCTTGCCGGATCCGGCAGCCGCATTGGCGATGACGAAGGCCACGGTCGCCTTGTCGGGGTTGTCCTTGGCACAGGTGAGATTCACACAGAACTTGGTGGCCATGGCTCAGTCCTCCTTGCGCTGGATGAGGTAGACCGGGGGCTGTCCCCCGACCAGCGCGTGTCCGGTCATCCGGCACCAGGCCGGGATGTCGGCGGGCGCGCCCGGATCGCGGGCAGTCAGCTTCATGATCTGCCCCGGCTTCATGATGTCAAGACGGGAGCGCAGCTCGAGGACCAGCTCCCCGCATCCGAGATCGCCGGCGTCCCATTCGGCGCCCACCCGGGCCGCCGCGCGACCCACTAGGCGGGCCAGCGCTGGTCGCGGAGATACTCGACGGCGGCCAGCGCGGCGGTGGCCCCGTCGCCCGCCGAGGTCACGAGCTGGCGAGCGGACTCGGCGCGCACATCGCCCGCGGCGAGAAGGCCCGGCACGCGCGTGCGCATGCGCAGGTCGGTCACGATCTGCCCCCGCGCGTCCAGTGGCACGAGGCCGCCCAGGAACTCGGTGTTGGGCGTGAGCCCCGCGTAGATGAAGACGCCGCTGGCGGGTACCGCGTCGGTCTTGCCGGTGGCCAGGTCCTCGACCTGCACGCGCTCGACGCCGTCGGTGCCCTCGATGGCGCGCAGCACGGTGTTCCACCGGAACGAGATCTTGCGCTCGCCGCGCCCCCGCTCCTGCAGGCTCGAGCAGGCGCGCAGGGTCCCGCGCCGGTGCAGCACCGTGACCGAGGAGGCGTACCGGGTGAGATGGATCGCCTCGTCCACCGCCGCGTCGCCGCCGCCCACCACGATCACCGGCTTCTCCATGAAGAAGGAGCCGTCGCAGGAGGCGCAGTGCGAGAGGCCGCGGCCCACGAACTCCTCCTCGCCCGGAATGCCGAGCGTGGTGAAGCGCGAGCCGCTCGCAACGATGAGCGCGCGGGTCGTGTGGACGGCGCCGTCCGTCTCGACGCGGAACAGGTCGCCGTCGCGATGCACCGCGGTGACCTCGTTCATCGCGACCTCGAGCCCGGCCGCGGTCGCCTGCTCCTGGAGCATCGGGCCCAGGGTGTAGCCGGCCACCCCCTGGGGAAAGCCGGGGAAGTTGGTGATGTGCTCGCAGTTGAGCACCTGCCCCCCGGCGGAGAACTTCTCGAGCAGCAGCGCGCGGCGACGATCGCGGGCGGCGAAGATGCCGGCGGTGTAGCCGGCGGCCCCGCCGCCCACGATCAGGACGTCGTGGACGTCCGCCATGCGCTGTGGGTGCGGCCTACAGCTGCTTCAGCATCGAGTCGGCGTCGCTCACCTCGAACTTGCCGGGCGCCTCGACGTTCAGCGACTTCACCACGCCGTTGTCCAGCAGCATCGAGTAGCGCTGCGAGCGCACGCCCATGCCGCGGGCGGTGAGGTCCATCTCGAGGCCCATCGCCTTGGTGAGCGCGGCGCTGCCGTCGGCCATCATCCGGACCTTGCCGGTGCTCTTCTGGTCCTTGGCCCACGCGCCCATGACGAAGGCGTCGTTGACCGAGACGCACCAGACCTCGTCCACGCCCTTGCTCTTGATCTTGTCGATGTTGGCCACATAGCCCGGCACGTGCTTGGCCGAGCAGGTGGGGGTGAAGGCGCCCGGCAGGCCGAAGACCACGATCTTCTTGCCCTTGGTCAGGTCGCCGACCTGGAACGCATTCGGCCCGACGGTGCAGCCCGGGGTCTCCTGCTCGATGAACTCCGTCAGCGTGCCATCCGGCACGCGGTCACCAACTTTGATCGCCATCAGTGTCTCCTCCTCGAGGGTGGTTAGTGCGCGCCGGCCCGCTCGCGCGTTTCAGCGAGCGGCGGTTAGGGTACCACAGCGGGCCGCGCGACGCCCGGCGGGCGTTGAGCTCATGTAAATCCCCGTTTCCACGGGCGAAGGGGGCGCCGACCCGCCTGGACGCGGGCAGCCGTCGCCCGGCCCGCGCCGGCCCCGGAGCAGAACGCGGGCTTTCTCCGCCGGCGAGCGCCGGGCTGGGCCACGCAGACCTGGACCATCCGCGCGAGGTGGATGCCGGAGACGAATCTGCGGCCGGTCTCGGCGCGGCCCACGGCTGGCCGACGCCGGCGCCCTTGAGTAAGATGCGCCCTGATGAAGCCCAAGCTCCGGGTGTGGGTCACGTTCGGCGAGGACCTCAAGTTCGGGGACGGGCGCGCGCGCCTGCTCGCGCTGATCGACGAGCGCGGCTCGCTCAAGAAGGCGGCGCAGGCACTCGAGATGTCCTACCGGAACGCGTGGGGCTATCTGCGGGATCTCGAGGAGGCGGCCGGGTTCAAGTTCGTCGAGCGGGTGCCGGGGGGCGGGCCCGAGAGCGGCATGCGGCTCACCAAGGCCGGCAAGCGCTTCCTCGAGCGTTACCAGAAGTTCCGGAGTGGCCTCGACGAGGCGGCCCGGAAGCAGTTCGACCGCGCCTTCGGCGCGTGAGCCCCGAGGCGAAGTATCTCTACCTGACCACGATCGGCCGGCGTACCGGGCTCCCGCGGCAGATCGAGATCTGGTTCACCCGCCACGCGGGGCGCTACTACCTGGTGGCCGAGCACAGGCTGAAGGTGCACTGGGTGCGGAATCTCCTCGCCGACCCCGCGGTGCGCGTGCGGGTCGGCCGCCGGTCCTTCGAAGGGCGCGCCCGCGTGGTGGATCCGCGGTCGGAGCGCGAGCTCGTCGCCGCCATCAGGGAGCGATCGGAGGACAAGTACGGCTGGGGCGCCGGCCTCGTGGTCGAGATCGCGCCGGCCGCGCGCCGCGGGCGGACGACGAAGCGCTAGTCACCCGCCCGGATCAGTCGGTCGCGACCACCCGGATCAGCGCTCCGTCGGAGCGGGGCGGCGCGACCTCGCCGATGATCGCGGCCGCCCCGTCGCCCGCCGCGCGCAGCGCGTTCAGCATTGCCGAGGCGCGCTCCCGGGCCACCGCGAGCAGCAGCCCCCCCGACGTCTGGGGATCGAAGAGCAGGTCGAGCGATGCCCGGCGCGCCGCGGCCGGCTCCACGAGCATGGCGCGGCGCGCGCGGACGTTCTCGGGATGCGCGGTGCTCCGGATGCCGCGGCCGAGCAGCGCCACCGCCCCGGGCAGCGCGGGGACCGCGGCGAGATCGATCACCGCCGAGCCCTTGCTCGCGCGTAACATCGCCCCCAGGTGCCCGGCCAGCCCGAAGCCGGTGACGTCCGTGGCGGCGGAGGGCCGCAGCGCGATCATCGCGCGGGCCGCCGCGCCGTTGGAGCGAAGCATCGAGGCGGCGGTTGCCTCCACCCACGCGCCGCGCGCGAGCGCGCGCATGTCGGCCTGGAGCACGACGCCGGTGCCGAGCGGCTTGGTCAGGATAAGCTGGTCGCCGGGCGCGGCGCCGCCGATGCGGATCAGCGCGTCCGCCGAGGCGGCGAAGCCCCAGACCGCGAAGCCCACCACCAGCTCGGGCCCCGTGGTGGTGTGGCCGCCCACGAGCGTGATGCCGTCGGTATCCAGCCCGGCGCGGGCGCCCGCCATCGCCTGGTAGAGCGTCTCCTCCGCCCGCGCCGGCTCGGCCTCCGGCACGCTCACCTGGGCCAGGGCGAAGCGCGGCGTCACGCCCTTGGCCCAGAGATCGCTGACCGCATTCACCGCGGCCACCCGGCCGACCAGGTACGGATCGTCCGCGAAGGCGCGGAACGAATCGACGGTGGCCGCGACGATCTCACCGCGCTCGGTCTCCACCGCGGCCGCGTCATCGGGCTGGGCCAGGCCCAGGACGACGGCGGGGTGGCTCGGGACGCCCAGCCGCTCGAGCGCACGAGTCAGCGAGGTCTCGCCCACCTTGGCCGCGCAGCCGCCGCAGAGCATGTCCCCGCCGGGCATCGCGGCCGCCGCGAAGTCCGGGGTGATCGCGCCGTCCTGATCCAGCACCTGGAAGCGGCGCACGAAGCGGCGATCGATCCAGTCCTTGAGCGCGAACACCGCGCGCCCTTCGACCGAGGCGCCCCACTTGGTGCCGATCGCGCCGCCGTCGCCGAGATTCAGGAGCGAGAGGAAGTCGCGCTGCGGGCGATACGCGCGGAGGCGCGTGCCGCGGATGCGCGCCAGCAGGTTGTGCGCGAGCACCGGGCCCTGGCGGACCGCGTACACGCCGGCCTTGGCGAGGCCGGGGCCCGCGGTCCACGCCGCGCAGTCGCCCACCGCGAAGACGTCGTCGTGGCCCACGCACTGCAGCGTCGGGCGGATCCGGATGAAGCCGGCCCCGTCGGTCTCGAGCCCGGAGCCGTCGAAGAGCGGCAGCGCGGCGGCCCCCGCCACCCACACCACCGCGTCGGCGGAGAGCCGCTCGCCGCCTTCCAGGTGCACCGCGCCAGCCTCGACGCGCGTCACGCGCACGTCCGTGCGGATCTCGATACCCCGCGCCGCGGCGGCGCGCTGGACACGGGCCGCCGCGCTCGCCG
>DATFGS010000835.1:0-6323 GCA_035249225.1 Candidatus Methylomirabilota bacterium
CGTCCAAGGGGAGGCCCCGGACCGGGGCGCGGCGCCCCTCAGCGTGACCCCGGAGTGGCGCGCCCAGGTGGCCGCGCTGATCCGCGGGCGCGAGTGCGCCGAGGCGCGCCAGCTCCTCGAGCCAGCGCTCGAGCGCGGCGAGGTCGACGAGCAGACCGCCGGTTTCATCCTCGACGTCTGCTCCACCGCGGTGGCTCGCGATCTCTGGAGGCTCCGTCGCGCGGTCCGCCGCGGCGGGGGAGACGAGGCGCCCCTCGAGGCCTCGCTGGACGTGACCCGCGTGATGCTGGAGGCCGCGGTGACCGGGAGCCTTCCGCGCGAGCAGCGGCGGCGGGGGACCAGCCGGCTCTGGCGCGGGCACACGCGGCTCGGCCTGCGGCGGTGGCGCGCCGGGAGCTTCGAGGCCGCGGTCGAGTCCCTGTTCCGGGCGCTCGCCGTGCGCGGGATCGACGAGCGCCGCCGCCGGCTCGCGCGGGACCTCCTGGTGCGCACGCTGGAGGACATGGCGGGCCAGAGCCTGGAGCTGATCCCGCAGCTCCTGGGCGAGGGCGATCGCGCCGTCGCCCTCGAGCAGGCCCAGCGGCTCCTCGAGCACATTCGCCGCACCCGGGAGGATGGCGTCTCGGCGGAGGACCTGGCGGTGGCCGCTTCGCGGGCGCGCCAGCTCCTGCAGCACATCGAGCACACCCCGGTGCAATGAGCGATCCCGGGCCCGCCCTGACCCTCGGCCAGATGTTGGACCGGGCGGCCGCGCGGTTTCCCGACCGGACCGCGGTCGTCTTCAAGGACGAGCGGGTCAGCTACGCCGATCTCAAGCGGCGGGCCGATGATTTCGCGCGCGGGCTCCTCGCGCTGGGCCTGGGGCCGGGCGATCACGTGGTGCTCTGGATGCCCAATCGTGTGGAGTGGAACGTGGCGAACCTGGCCATCGCCAAGATCGGGGCGGTGACCGTCACGTGCAATAGCCGGTACAAGGCGTTCGAGGTGGAGTACGTGCTCCGCCAGTCGGACGCCGGGGCCCTGATCATGGTGGACCGCTTCGCGGCCGCCTCGGTGGACTACCTCGAGATCCTGCGCGAGCTGGGCCCGCGCGACCGCTTCCCCGCGCTGCGCCACGTGATCGTGCTCGGATCCGGGCGGCCCGCCGGCGCGCTCGGCTTCGACGAGGTCGAGCGCTCGGGGCGCACCGGCCGGGCCGATCTCGCCGCGATCCGCGTCCGGTCAGAGGACCCGGTGGAGATGTTGTACACCTCCGGCACCACCGGCGAGCCGAAGGGGTGCCTCCTCTCCCACGGCAACATGTTCTACAAGTGCCGCGTCTACACCGAGCTCCACGGCTGGACGTCGGAGGACCGCTGCCTGGTGCCGGTGCCGTACTTCCACATCTTCGGCTCGATGGGGGGCATCGCGGCGAACTGCCTGGTGGGCTCGACCCAGGTCCTGATGGACGTCTTCGACCCGCTCGAGGCCATGCGGCTCATCGAGGCCGAGCGGGTGACGATCTTCTCCGGCGTCCCCACCATGTTCATCACGGTGCTGGGGCACCCCGCCTTCGGCACGCGCGATCTCCGCTCGCTCCGCACCGGCTCCATCGGCGCGGCGCCGGTGCCGGTGGAGATCATGCGGCGGATCCTCGACCGCGAGCGCGGGCTCGGCATGGACGCCCTCGTGGTCTACGGGCTCACCGAGGCGACGGGCGGCACCCACTGGACGCGGCCGGGTGATCCGCTCGAGCGCCGCGTGTCCACGGTCGGGGTGCGCACCGCGGAGATCGAGGATCGCGTGGTGGACCCCGCGACCGGCGACGAGCTGCCGCCCGGTCAGGAAGGCGAGCTGTGCATC
This sequence comes from Candidatus Methylomirabilota bacterium, assembly GCA_035249225.1. GTDB lineage: Bacteria > Methylomirabilota > Methylomirabilia > Rokubacteriales > CSP1-6 > CAMLFJ01. Next base: position 1,843 of record DATFGS010000835.1, read on the forward strand.
AAGGGACCGACGCTGATGATCGGCTACTACAACAAGCCCGAGGCCACCGCGGAGAAGATCCGCGACGGGTGGCTGCACACCGGCGACATGGCGGTGAAGGACGCGGACGGCTACGTGCGGATCACCGGCCGGCTGACCGACATGATCATCGTCGGGGGGTTCAATACCTACCCGGCCGAGATCGAGGACTTCTTCCTGCGCCACCCGAAGGTGCTCGACGTCTCCATCGTGGGGGTGCCCGACGCGATCATGGGCGAGGCGGTGATGGCCTTCGTGATCCCCAAGGACGGCGCGTCGCTCGCGCCGGAGGAGATCGTGGCCTTCGCGCGGGGCAAGATCGCCAACTTCAAGGTTCCCCGGTACGTCGAGATCGTGGACCGGTTTCCGCTGACCGGCTCCGGCAAGGTGCAGAAGTTCAAGCAGAAGGCCTACGCGGTCGAGAAGTATCGCCTGAAGGAACCGGGCGCCTGAGCCGGGCCGCCCCTTGACGGTCCTGCGGCCCGTGGCTAGCATGGCGCGTGGCGATGGGACGTTACCGGATCGGCATCGACATCGGCGGTACGTTCACCGACTTCAGCCTCCTCGACGAGAGCACCGGCGAGCTCTCCGGCTTCAAGTCGCCGACCGTGCCGGGCGATCCCGGCCGCGGCGTCCTCGACGGCCTGCGCACCCTCGTGGCGGAGCGGGGTCTCGACCCGGGCGCGATCGGGTATCTGGCTCACGGCAGCACGATCGCCATCAACACCGTCATCCAGCGCAACGGGGCGTCCCTCGGCCTCCTGGTCACCGCGGGCTTCGGCGACCTGCTCGAGATCCAGCGGCTCCGGCTCGCGAGCCCGGTGAACTTCACGGCCACGCGCCCGCTGCCGCTCATCCCGCGCTACCGGGTGGGGGAGGTGACGGAGCGCATCCTGGCCGACGGCACCGTCGACACCGCGCTCGACCGCGCGGAGCTCCTCCGCGAGGCGGCGCGCCTCGTCGAGCGGGAGGGCGCCGAGGCGCTGGTGGTCTCGTTCGTCAACGCGTACCGGGCGCCCGCCCACGAGGCGGAAGCCCGCAAGGCGCTGGCGGAGCGCTTCCCGGGCCTCCACGTCACCTGCTCCCACGAGGTGTGGCCGCAGATCCGGGAGTACGAGCGCACGATGGTCGCGATCCTGAGCGCCTACGTGCGGCCGCGGGTGGACCGGTACCTGGGGCAGCTCGAGCGCGAGCTGGGCGGGGCCGGCGTGCGCGTGCCGCTGCACATCACGAAGTCGAACGGCGGCGTGACCACCGCCCGTGACGCGCGCCAGGCCACCGCGGAGACGATGCTCTCGGGCCCCGCCTCGGGGGTGATCGGGGCCACCCAGGTGTGCGTCCAGGCCGGGTACCGCGACCTGATCACGTTCGACATGGGCGGCACCAGCGCCGACATCGCCCTCGTGCGGGACGGCCGGCCGGTGTACTCGACCGACGAGACGGTCGGCGACTTCCCGATCGTCATGCCGGTCGTCGGGGTGTCGTCGATCGGGGCGGGTGGCGGCTCCATCGCGTGGCTCGACCCGGTCGGGGTCTTGAAGGTGGGGCCGCGCAGCGCGGGCGCCGATCCGGGCCCGGCCTGCTACGGCCGGGGCGGGGCCGAGCCGGCGCTCTCCGACGCGTTCCTGCTGTGCGGGCTCCTCAACCCCGACAACTTCGTCGGCGGACGGCTCCGCCTCCATCCCGACCGGGCCGCCCTCGCGATGCGGCCGCTCGGCGAGGCGCTCGGCCTCGACGTGGACGCCACCGCCGAGGCGGTGATCGACGTCGCCACCGCGAACATGTACGCGGCCTTCTCGAACGTGCTCGCCCGGCACGGGCTCGATCCCCGCGAGTTCGCCCTGGTCGCCTTCGGCGGCGCCGGCCCCATCGAGGCCTGTTTCCTCGCCGAGGAGTTCAACATCCCGCGCGTCATCGTGCCGCCGTCGCCCGGCACGCTCTGCGCGCAGGGCGCGATGACGGCCGACGTCAAGAGCGACTACGTGAGGACGCTTCACCGGAAGCTCTCCGCGACGTCGGGGAAGGCGCTCGCGGCCGAGTGCGAGGAGCTGTCGGCACGCGCGCAGCGCTGGCTCCGCGAGGAGGCCCCCGCGGTCTCGGGGAGCACGATCGCCCACAGCGCCGACCTCCGCTACGTGGGCCAGGCCTTCCAGATCGAGGTGCCGATCGACCCCGCATGGCTCGAGGAGCCGGGGACCGACCGCCTCCGCGCGACCTTCCACGACCGGCACGACCGCCTGTACGCCCACGCGGACCGGGCCGCCGACGTCGAGCTGATCGACCTGCGCGCCACCATCACCGGCACCACCGCGAAGCCGGCGCTCCGGCCCGTGCCGTCGGGACGGGATCCGGCCACCCCGGCGGGGCGACGGCCGATCCACTACCGGAAGCAGCGATACGAGGCCGCGGTGTTCCACCGCCGAGACCTTCTCGCCGGGCAGCACGTCGACGGCCCGGCGATCATCGAGCAGGAGGACACCACGACGCTGGTGCCGGCGGGCTTCCGCGCCGCGGTCGACGCGTTCGGCAATCTCGTCATCGAGGGGCGGCCGGCGTGACCATCGACCGGGTGACGCTCGAGATCCTGCGCAACCACTACCAGGCGGTGGTCGAGGACATGGCGCGGATCATGGAGCGCACCGCCTACACGACCTTCGTGAAGGAGACGGCGGACTTCTCGACCGGGCTCGTGTCGAGCGGCGGCGAGTACGTCGCGTATCCCTGGAACCTGGGCGCCTCGTCATATCTCGGGCTCAACATGGCCCACACCCTCGCCTACTTCGACCGCTACGACGAGGGCGACATCGTCATCTGCAACGACGCCTACCTCTCCGGCCCGCTCTGCACCCACCTGCCGGACATCCACATCCTCCGCCCGATCTTCCGCGAGGGTCGGATCATCTGCTGGGGCTACGCGTTCGTGCACTCCTCCGACATCGGCGGCGCGGTGCCGGCCAGCGTGTGGCCGCGGGCGACCGAGATCTTCCAGGAAGGGCTGCGCCTGCGTCCCACGAAGCTCTTCCGGGCCGGGGTGCTCCAGGAGGACGTCCGGAACCTGATCGCCGACAACTGCCGGATCCCCGAGGTCAACTGGGGCGACATCAAGGCGATGGTGGCGGCGGTCAGCTCGTGCGACCGGCGCATCCAGGAGATGATCGGCAAGTTCGGCCTCCCCACGGTGGTCGAGGGGATCGACGCGGTCCTCGACTATGCCGAGCAGCGGGCACGCGCGGCGATCCGGAAGATCCCCGACGGCACGTACCGGTTCACCGAGTACATGGAGGACGATCTCCGCTCGGAGGTGCCGGTCCGGATCCAGGTGGCGCTGACGATCGCGGGCGACTCGATCCACCTCGATTTCACGGGCACCGACCCGCAGGTGGGCTCGGCGCTGAACATCGCGAGCCACGGCGTCGCGCACCCGTTCCTGTGCCAGGCGATCAACGCCTATCTGGTCACCGAGGATCCGGGCATCCCCAAGGCCTCCAGCATCCTCCGGCCGGTGCGGGTGACCGCGCCGGCCGGCTGTCTCGTCAACGCGCTCTTCCCGTCGCCGATCGGGGTGCGCTACGGGACGGTGCTGAGGGTCTTCGACGCGGTGCTCGGCGCGCTCGCCCAGGCGCTTCCCGGCGGCGTGCCCGCCGCGCCGGCCGGAGGCATCTCGCCGGTGGTCGCGTCGGTGCTGGACCTGATGACGGGCCAGCGGCAGGTCCAGGTGGTCGAGCCCATGCTGGGCGGCGGCGGGGGGCGCCCCGGGATGGATGGGATCAGCGGCGCCGATTCGACCGCGGGCTTCCTCCGGAACACGCCGGTCGAGAGCATCGAGGCCGAGGTGCCGATCGTCATGCGCCGCTATCACCTGATTCCCGATACCGGGGGCGCCGGGGAGTACCGGGGCGGGCTCGCGGTCCGGCTCGACTTCCAGGTCTTCCACCCCCACGCGATCGTGACCGCGCGCGGCATGGAGCGATGCCGCCTGGAGCCGTGGGGCGCGGCGGGCGGCCGCGCCGGCACGATGGGCAGCTGCGTCGTCAACCGCGGCACCCCGCGCGCCCGCGACATCGGCAAGGTGGACGTGCTGCACCTCGAGCCCGGCGACGTGGTGAGCTTCTTTTCTCCGAGCGGGGGTGGTCACGGGGACCCGCGCCGGCGCGACCCGGAGGCGGTGCGGGCGGACGTGCGCGCGGGCTTCCTCAGCCTCGAGCGCGCGCGCCAGGCCTACGGCGTCGCGCTGGCCGACGGTGAGGTCGACGCGACGGCGACGGCGCGGCTGCGCGCGGCCATGCCGGCTCCGCCCGGCGGAGCGTTCGATCTCGGCGAGCGCCGGGCGGAGATGGAGCGGCGCTGGTCACCGGCGATCCAGGATGCGGCCCACCGGGTCCTCGGGAGTGTGCCGCCGGCCGTCCGCGACTGGGGCAAGCACCGGATCTACGAGCGGATCCGCGAGATCGCGCTCGTCCGGG
>DATFGS010000836.1:0-1695 GCA_035249225.1 Candidatus Methylomirabilota bacterium
ATCTCGACCCTGCCCAACTTCCCGGCCGAGATCCGCGCCCCCGCGGGCACCCTGTTCGGCGTGTCGAGCTTCCAGCTCCAGTTCGGCAGCCAGCGCGTCTACACCCCGGGCGATCAGCTCGACGCCCTCGTCGTGATGAACCCGGCGGCCTTCAAGGTGCACCTCGCCGATCTCAAGCCGGGCGGCATCCTGATCGTGAATCCCTCCGCGTTCGACAAGCGGAACCTCGACAAGGCGGGCTACGCGAGCAACCCGCTCGAGGATCCGATCCTGGGCGAGAAGTACCGCCTGCACCTGGTCGACATGGAGGGCCTCACCAAGAAGGCGCTCGAGGACATGCCGCTGAACGCCAAGGAGAAGGATCGCTGCAAGAACTTCTTCGCGCTCGGCCTCGTGTCGTGGGTCTACACCCGCCCGCTGGATCCGACCCTCGACGCGATCAAGAAGCGCTTCGCCAAGCGGCCCGAGTTCGTGGAGGCCAACATCCGCGCGCTCAAGGCGGGCCACGCCTTCGGCGAGACCGCGGAGATGTTCGCGGAGCACTACGGCGTGGAGGCGGCCGAGATGCCGCCCGGGACGTACCGCAGCATGACCGGCAACCGCGCGCTCGCGTGGGGCCTGCTCGCCGCCGCGGAGCGCACCAAGATCCCGGTGGTGTTCGGCGCCTACCCGATCACGCCCGCGAGCGACATCCTGCACGAGCTGGCGCTGCACAAGCGCTTCCGCGTGCGCACCTTCCAGGCGGAGGACGAGATCGCGGCGGCCACCGCGGCGATCGGCGCCTCCTTTGGCGGCTGCATCGGGGTCACCGCCTCGAGCGGCCCCGGCATCGCGCTCAAGGGCGAGGCCATCGGGCTGGCGGTCACCGCGGAGCTCCCGCTGGTGATCTTCAACATCCAGCGCGGGGGACCGAGCACGGGTCTCCCCACCAAGACCGAGCAGGCCGACCTGATGCAGGCCCTCTACGGACGCAACAGCGAATCGCCGGTGGTGGTGATCGCCCCGTCCACGCCGGGGGACTGCTTCTACATGGCCTACGAGGCGGTGCGGCTGGCCATCAAGTACATGGTGCCGGTCATGGTGCTCTCGGACGGCTACCTCGCCAACGGCTCGGAGCCGTGGCTGATCCCGGACATCAAGACCATGCCCGACATTCCGGTCGCCTTCCGCACCGAGAAGGAAGGGTTCTTCCCGTACCTGCGCGACGAGGCCACGCTGGCGCGGCCGTGGGTCCGCCCGGGGACCCCGGGTCTCGAGCACCGGATCGGCGGCCTCGAGAAGCAGGACGTCACCGGCAACATCTCCTACGACGCGGAGAACCACGACCACATGGTGCGGATCCGCGCCGAGAAGGTGCGGCGAGTCGCGCAGGAGATTCCTCCGACGTCCATCAACGGCCCGGCCACGGGCGACCTCCTCGTCGTCGGCTGGGGCGGGACGTACGGGGCGATCACCGCGGCGGTGGAGCACGCGCACGCGGACAAGCGCGCGGTGGCGTCGATCCACCTGAGACATCTCAATCCGCTGCCGCCCGATCTCGGGCACATCCTCCGTGAGTACCGCAAGGTCCTGGTGCCGGAGATCAACTCCGGCCAGCTCGTGCGCGTGCTGCGCGCGGAGTACCTCGTGGACGCGGTGGGCTTCAACCGGGTGCGCGGGCTGCCGCTGTCGAGCGAGGAGATCTACGAGGCGATC
>DATFGS010000837.1:0-1307 GCA_035249225.1 Candidatus Methylomirabilota bacterium
GGCCACAAGCCACCCAACCGCACTCCGATATCGGCTCGGCTCGCCTTCGGCTGCACCTCGCCCTACGGCCAGACCGCGGAGCCCCGGCGGAACTGCTCGAGCGTGAGCAGGCGGATGCGCGGATCCGTGCGCGCGGCCGCCCGCGCCGCCTCAGTGTTGTAGCCCCAGGCGGCGAGGAAGAGCTGCACGTCGTCCAGGTCCGGATGCGTGGTCACGTGCTGGAGCGTCTCGAGGCGGTCTTCCACGAAGGCCAGCCGGGGGCGGGCGCCGCGCTCGGCGGTCCAGGCCGCGATGAGCGCGCGCAGGTTCACGCACTTGTGCGCGCCCGTCTCCTTGCCCTGCACGTCGGCGAGCCGCACGCCCCAGGCGTCGAGGATCCGCCGCGCGAACTCGCCCTCCTTGGTGGTGACCAGCACGCTCCGCCCGGGCTCGGCCACCAGGCGCCGCAGCTCGTCCACGCCCGCGTACGGGGAGTGGAGCGCGAGCCAGCCCGCCTCGTCGGCCGCGATCCACTCGCGGCGGACCTCGTCGAGGGTGTGGCCCAGGCGCGCGATCAGCGCCTCGCCGCTCGGCGCGCCCGGGGGCACCAGCTCCGCGCGCACCCGCGCCCAGCCGCCCAGGATCTCCGCGCGCGGCACCCCGCGCGCGATCGCGCGCAGGAGCACCGGCATCTCCCAGCCGCTCAGGATCACCGGCCGCAGCGCGCAGAAGGCCACGAAGGCGCTCTCCGCGGGCGGCTCGTCCGCGGGCCACACCCGCTGACACGTGCGGCGGCTCGCCTCGAACTGCTCGCGCAGGCCGTCGCAGCAGACGCCGTCGAAGTCGAGCGCCAGGATGTCGGGAATCGTCATGGCCGGACACCGCTCTGACGCGAACCGCGCCGAAGAAGATGCGCCCCCGTCGCATAAACGGCCGACTTTTCAGCCATCGTACGGCTGGCCTCCCTCTTGCTCCCTTTCGAGGATCATGCCCTCACCGGAGCGCAACATCAGCGCGGTGGACGCGCGGCTCGTGAGCCTCGAGGACGAGGCCACGCAGCTGCGCGCGGAAGTGGCCGCGCTCCAGGAGGAGATCCGCTGGCTCACCGGCCAGGACGAGGAGCCGGCGGGTTGGCTGTCGCGCGGCTGGGTGCGCGCCTCGCTGCTGCTGACCGCGATGGGCATGGTCGCCCTCGTCTCCCTGCCGTATCTCCTCCGTCTCGATGCCCCCGGCCCGCAGGCCGATCCCGCTCCCGTCGCGTCCACGCGCCCGGCCCCCGCGGCCCCGCGCCCCGAGGCGGCGCCCGCGCCCGTCAAGTCCCTCGCCCG
>DATFGS010000838.1:0-2872 GCA_035249225.1 Candidatus Methylomirabilota bacterium
GCGTCCTCGCTCGCTTCCTTCTTGTAGACCTGCGGCCGGTCGTCCGAGAAGAAGGCGTGGGGCGCGTCGGGGTAGAGGATGAACTCGGCGCTCGCGTTGCCCGCCTTCCGCAGCTCGGCCTCGAAGCTCCGCACGTCGGCCGAGGGGATGCCGGGGTCCGCGTCGCCGTAGAGGCCGAGCACCGGCGCCTTGATCCGGCCGACGAGGCTGAAGGCGTCCACGCCGGGCGCGTCCGAGTACACGCGCTTGACCTGCCCGTACCACGGCACCGCCGCGGCCACCCCCGGATACTCGGCGGCGGTGTGCAGGGTGAGCGCGCCGCCCCCGCAGAAGCCGGTCACGCCGAGGCGGTCGGCCCGCGCCCAGGACTGCTGCTTGGCATAGTCGGCGGCGGCCCGGATGTCCCCCAGGTACTGGGCCCGCGTCACCCGGCCCGCGATCTGTCCCATCTCGGTGAAGTTCTTGCCCTGCATGCCGCCCTCGCGGGAGTAGAGCTCGGGGGCGATCGCGTAGTAGCCGGCGTGGGCGAAGCGGCGCACCACGTCCTTGTGCTGCTCGGAGTTGCCGGTGAAGCCGGAGATCACGACCACGATCGGGTAGCGGCCCGCCGCCTCGGGGCGGGCGTCGTAGGCGGGGATGGCGGCGCCGCCCGACGAGAGCTGGATGTCCCGCGCGGTGATGCCCTTGCTGTCGGTCGTGACCGCCTGGGCCAGCACGACGCCCGGCGTGAGGACGCCACCGACGGTGGTGAAGGCGCCGTACTTCAGGACCTCGCGACGGCTGAGCGGATTGGCCATGGGTTTCCTCCTTGGCCGAATCTAACTCGCCGGGAGCGCGCCCGGTTCCCGATCAGGCCGCGGCGATCCGCTCGAGCCTCACGCGCGTCTCGCCGTACGCCGCCATCTGGCCGAAGTTGGACATGATGTCCTCGGTCAGCACGTTGGCGCCGCCGCCGCGCTTGATCCAGGTGCCGACCGGCATGATGACCATGCCGCGGCCGATCCGCGCGTCCACCAGCACCTCGACCTCCAGGTGGCCCACCGGGGAGCGGATGATCGCGCGCTCGCCGTTCTCGATGCGATGGGCCGCCGCGGTCTCGGTGCCGATGCGGACCGACGCGATGGCCGGGTGCTCCTTCTCGAGGATCTGGGAGAGGAGCCATTTCTTGCTGTAGTTGGTCACGAGGGTGAGCGGGAAGTCCGGCACCACGCGCGGCTCGTGGCGGAGCTGGGTGATGAACTCGTAGCGGCCCGACTTGGTCGGGTAGACGTGGTCCGCGAACGGCACCAGGGGCGCCACCGGGCAGCGCACCGGCCCCTCCATGACCCGATCGACGCTCACCCCGCGTCCGGTGAGCGGCGCGAAGATGCGCGACAGCCAGTCGCGCGGGGCGCCCGCCATCTCGGCGCCGATGCCCAGCCGGTCGGCGAGCTGCTGGAAGATCCAGAGGTCGGAGCGGGCCTCGCCCACCGGCTCGATCACCCGGTTCACCCCGCCGATGATGTTGTGCCCCCACGACACCAGCATGTCCTCCTCCTCGAGGAAGGTGGTGGTGGGGAGGAACACGTGCGCGTAGTCGGTGGTGTCGGTGAGCACCTGGTCCACCACCACGAGGAACTCGAGGCCGGTGAGGCCCTGGGCCACCCGGTTGGAATTCGGCGACTGGTTCACCGGATTGCCGCTGTTGACGAACATCATGCGGATGGGCGGCTTCTGCGCCTCCAGCAGCCCGCGGCCGAGCAGGGGCTCGGGAATCGCGCGATGATGGGTCGCCCGGTCGGCGGCCTCCACCGTCTTGTCGAAGTGCCGCTGGGTGTTGTAGCCGTGGGAGACGCCGCCGCCGGGAACCCCGATGTGGCCGCAGAGCGCGCCGAGGGCGTCCACGCAGCGGAAGATCTCCGCGCTGTGCTGGTACTTGTTGAGGCCCCACCCGAGGAGCACGGACGCGGGCCGGGTGGTCGCGTACTCGCGCGCGAGCTCCCGGATCGCCGCCTCGGGGAGCTCGCAGGCGGCGGCCAGCTCGGCGAGCGGGCGGGCGTCGAGCAGCGCGCGGTACTCCGCGAAGCCGTGCGCGTGCCGCCCGAGGTACCCGCGGTCCTCGAGGCCCTCCTCGAGGATGACCTTGGCCATGGCCATCGCGAGCTCCGCGTCGGTCGCCACGCGCGGCTGCACGTGCCCATCGCAGAAGTTCGCCGACTCGCTCCGCACCGGGTCGATCAGGATCACGCGGCCGCCGCGCTTGCGCACCTCCTTGAGGATCGGCACCGTGTGGAGATTGGTGGCCATCGGGTTGCGGCCCCAGAGGAGCACGAGGCGGCTGTTCAGCATGTCGGACGGATCGTGGCCCGCGCGCACCCCGAAGTCGAGCGCCTGGCCGGCCCGCGCCGCGCCGCTGCAGAGCGAGCCGCTGGTGGTGGTGACCCCGCCCAGCAGGTTCCAGAAGCGCCGGCTCAGCATCTTGGTGGCGCCCCAGGAGCCGGTGCGCTGGTAGTGCATGATGGACAGCGGGCCCGGGTCGGCCAGGTAGCCGCGGATCTTCTCCGCCACCAGGTCGAGCGCCTCGTCCCACGTGATCCGGTCCCAGCCCCCGTCGGGCCGCCCGTTGCTCCGCTTGAGCGGATGGAGCTGGCGCTCCGGGCTGTAGACGCGCTCCGGGAAGCGATAGGTCTTGCCGCAGAGATAACCCTGGGTGAACTCGTGGTCCGGATGGCCCTCGAGCTTCACGACGCGCCCGTCCTTCACGTGCGCGATGATTCCGCAGCCGTCCGGGCAATCCAGCGTGCACGAGGTGTAGATCTTCTGTTCCATGCCTACGCGTCTCTCCTTGTGCGCGATGAGGTGCCGCGGCCTCCGGGGGCCGCGCGGCGGGAGG
>DATFGS010000839.1:0-6673 GCA_035249225.1 Candidatus Methylomirabilota bacterium
AGGCGCGCGGCCTCCCCCTCCGGGATCACCTCGCGCCACGTGGTCTGCTCGCTCACGCCAGGCACGCTAGCAGAGATCCGGAGGGGCGCGCGACGGAACTTGCGGGCGTCAGTCGCAGACGTACTGGGGCGTGTTTTCCACCCACGTCATCGTGTTGCCCCACTGATCCGTGTGCCAATGCTGCGCCGGGTACCAGTACGCGATCCGGCATTGCCGCGACGCGGGCCACGTGGGCGCCCGGTAGAACCACGGCATGCCCGGCGTGTACTGGTGCTTGACGAACCACCAGGGTAGGCCCTGCTGGTTCGTGGCGGTCGGCGCGGGTGCGCTGACCACCTGGGCGGCCAGGATCGAGGCCTGGCCGACGACGGCCAGCAGCACCAGGGCGGCCACGGTGAGCTTGTTCATGGTGTTCTCACTTGACCACGGTCGGGCTGGACGAGCGCGAAGCGAGCTTCATGGGTCTCCCCCGGAGCCGGATTGATCTGGCGGGAGTCTAGGGGACGGGGAGCGGGCTGTCAAAGGCCATGCGGGGCGCAGGCTCGGACGACCAGTCGGGGCCCTCGCGCGGCGCGGCGGCCGCGGAGGTTGGCGGGCGCCTACCGCCAGCCGCGCGGGCCGTGCTCTGCCATGCGAGCGCTGGAGGCCACCTGGACGGCGATGTTTCGCAGGAACATGACGGCCATGCTGTCCGCCTCGACGCGCCACACGACCGCGGCAACCTCCATCATCGGCCCGTCCGCCGGCTGGAACTGCAGCTCGACGGGCGTCCCCGGCTGGAACGCTCCGCGCGGCTTGAGGCGGGCGCCGTTCGCGCTCAGATCCACGGTGTGGCACCGGACGCGAGTCTTCCCGACCGTGACCCAGGCCGTCCACGACACGTTCCTGCGGACATGAAGACGGCGGCTGGCGACGCGCGGGGCATTTGCCATGACGTCGACTGTCAACAGCAAGCAGCGGGCCAGTCCGCATATCGACGAAAAACAGAGCAAATCGAGGGTTTGGTCACGCGGAGCCATCGAGTCGGTTCCCCCCGTGGTCACCCTGCGGCACCAATCTTGGCAGGGTGCAGGGTGCGGGCCGAGCGGAGCGCTGGCCAAGCAGTCCAAGGCACAGTTGACAGCGGGGCCGGCGCCGGCGCAGCATCGGGGCCGCGTAAGACCTACCGCCACGAGGAGACGCCCCGGATGAGCAAGACGCGCTCGGAATGGAGCCAGGAGATCACGAAGCGGGCAGACGACCTGGTCGCGCTCCGGCGCGACTTCCACCGCCATCCCGAGCTGAGCCATCAGGAGCGGCGTACCGCGGAGATCATCGCGGAGCGCCTGCACGCCGCGAAGCTCGAGGTTCGGACCGGCGTCGGGGGCACCGGGGTGGTGGGCGTGCTCCACGGCGACCGCCCGGGGCCGACCATCGCGTGGCGGGCCGACATCGACGCGCTGCCGCTCACCGAGCTGCTGGAGGCGCCGTTCACCTCCGGCACGCCGGGCGTGATGCACGCGTGCGGGCACGACGGCCACACCGCGATCGCGATCACGATGGCGGACATCCTGGCCGCGCGGCGCGCGGAGATGCCCGGCACCGCGGTCTTCCTCTTCCAGCCCGCCGAGGAGGTGCTGGGCGGCGCCCGTCCGATGATCGAGGCGGGCGCGCTCGATAATCCGCGCGTGGACGAGATCTACGGCCTGCACCTCACGACCCAGCAGCCGGTCGGCCAGGTCCAGGTGCGGCCCGGGCCGTCGATGGCCTCCGCGGACGCGTTCACCGTCGAGGTCCGGGGATCCGGCGGCCACGGGGCGATGCCGCACCTCTCGGTGGACCCCATCACCGCCGCCGCCAGCATCCTGCTCGGCATGCAGGCCCTCATCTCGCGCGAGGTCCCGGCCCAGGACACCGCGGTGCTCACGGTGGGGCAGATCGTCTCCGGCACGAAGGGCAACATCATCCCGGACCGCGCGGTCATGCGCGGCACCATCCGCGCCTTCGAGCAGTCGGTGCGCGATCATCTCGTCTCGCGCCTCGGGGCCTTCGCGGCCGACATCGCGAAGGCCTATCGCGCGGAGGCGACCACGCGCTTCGACGGCGGCTCGTGCCCGGCGGTGGTGAACCACGCCAGGGAGACGGAGTTCGTGCGGACGTGCGCGGTGGACGAGGTGGGCGGCGACGCGGTGACCGACGGGCGCGTGGTCATGGCCAGCGACGACATGAGCCTCTTCCTGCGCGAGCGCCCCGGCTGCTACTTCCGCGTCGGCATCGGCTCGGCCACCGGCGCGGCCCGGCCGCACCACGCGCCCGAGTTCGAGATGAACGAGGCGGGCCTGCCGGTGGCGCTGCGGGTGGGGCTGTCGGTGATGCGCGCCGCGCTGGCGCGCTGAGGCCCGCGCGCATGGCCCGGCTCGACGGGAGGGGAGCGGCGGTCACCGGCGGCGCCTCGGGGATCGGGGAGGCGACCGCGCGGCGCCTCGCCGAGGAGGGCGCCCACGTGGCCATCGCGGACATCGACGCGGAGCGAGGGCAGGTGGTCGCCGACGAGATCCGCGCCAAGGGCGGTCGCGCCATCTTCGTGGAGACGCACACCGAGCGCGAGTCCGAGTGCGTCCGCTTCGTCCAGGCCGCGCACGCCGAGTTCGGCCGCCTCGACGTCCTGGTCAACAACGCGGGCATGCGGCTCTACCAGACGGTGGTGGACGCGAGCGAGGAGAGCTGGGACGCGATCCTGGCGGTGAACGTCAAGGGCTACGCCTTCTGCGCGAAGGCGGCGATCCCCCTGATGCGCCGGACCGGTGGCGGGAGCATCGTGAACGTCGCCTCGATCCGCTCGGTGGTCGCGGGCGGCAACATGGTGCAGTACGACACCACCAAGGCGGCGGTGGCGGGCCTCACCCGGGCCATGGCCTTCGACCACGCGCGCGAGGGGATCCGGGTGAATGCGGTGTGCCCGGGGCCGATCTTCACCCGCTTCCACGAGCGCCGCGCCACCACCGCGGGGAAGACCTTCGAGCAGTTCCGCACCGAGTTCGGCCACGGGACCATGCTCGAGCGGCCGGGCACGCCCGCGGAGGTCGCCGCGTGCATCGTGTTCCTGGCCGGCGACGACGCGTCCTACGTGACCGGCACGTCGCTCTACGTCGACGGCGGCCAGGTCGCGCGCTGAGGCGCGGAGGCGGCCGCCTCAGTTGCGGCCGGAGCCGCCCGCGGCGACCGGCGAGGCGGTGACCGCCGGGGGCTCGGCGGCGTCCCAGACGCGCAGGCCGTCCACGCTCGCTTCCACCGCGCGGGCGGTCACCGGATCCTCTCCTTTCACGGTCTGCATGATGCGCGTGAAGAGCCGCTCGCCGGGTCGCGCCTCGCCGCGGAGGTCCTGCCGGTAGGCGGCGAAGCCGGCGTAGCGCGAGGTGATCCGCGCGGTGAAGGGGCCGGCGGCGGTGCCGGTCAGCACCAGGGTATAGGGCCCGTCGTGCCCGCCGGGCACCTCCACCAGCCAGCGCTGCCCGCCCCTCGCCTCGGTCAGCGAGCCGAACACCTGGTTGACCTCGACGCCGGACGCGAGGAATCCCGCGGCCCGGCTCCCGTCGGGCATGCGCACCAGCGGCACCACCGGCCCGGTGGTGCGGATCTCGAGCGCGGTCGCGCTCGGCGCGAAGGGCTCGGCGGTCACCGGCATGCCGAAGCGCGCCCGCGCGCGCTGCCCGGCCACCAGCACGGTGTCGGTCTGGCCGCTCTTGTCGGTGAGCCGGAGGGTGCCCCGTCGCGTCCAGCACACGAAGGCCCCGGCCGACTGCTCGGCGCCGATCAGCCCGTCGTGCGCGGTCGCGGCGTAGTCGTTGGACTCGAGCGTGAGCGTCGAGCGGCTTCCCGCCGCCTGCGCCACGCGCGCCCAGACGCGCCCGGCGTGGATCAGCATGCGGATGCCCGCCGCCTTCGCGCGGCCGGTGGGCGCCTGCTTGACGGTGACCTCGGTCTCGGACAGCAGCGTGACCGTGCTGCCGTTCAGGAACGTGATGAGCGCGACGCCGCCGGCGCCGGTGCGGATGCGATCGCCCTCCGCCAGGTTCATCCCGGTGACCCCGGGCTCGGGCGCGCCCGCGTCCGCGATGCGCTCGACCGGGGCGGTCAGCACGCTGAGCGTCGCGGTCACCGCGCCCTGGGCGATCGCCCGGGACGGGGCGAGCAGGAGGAAGGTCATGAGGACCATCGCGACCGTGTCCCGCCGGTGCCATCTCATCGTGCGCCTCCTCGGCTCGGGGGTCTGCTCGCCGAACGGAGGCTCAGGGAGCAAGTGGCGCGCCAGGGGGACCCGTCCCGCAAGTGGTGATGACGCCTGGCGCGGATCCTCGGCGCCGGGCAAGACGCCCGAGCCGCGACCGGCACTCCGCCCGGGGCGAGCGGGCGGGAGCTAGGCTCGCGGGACCTCGCGGACCGTGCCGGGCAGGCCGGTGCTGCCCGTGTTGAGCCCGGCCTTGCGCAGCAGGCGACTGTTCGCGTCGTGGCCGAAGAGGTCCGGGCCCTGCGCGGTGAGCCCGCCGTCCACCACGATCACCTGGCCGGTGATGAAGCGGGACTCCTCGCCGGCGAGGAAGAGCGCGGTGTCCGCGATGTGCCGCGGCAGGCCCGGCTCCGGCCACGGCTGCTTCTCGCGCACCAGGCGGGCCCAGGCTTCTTCCCGATGGCCGGTGGCGAGCGGCGTGCGGATCATCCCGGGGGCGATCGCGTTGACCCGGATGCGGTGCGCGGCCAGCTCGATGGAGACCGAGCGGGTCAGGTTGGCGACCGCGGCCTTGGCCGCGGAGTAGGCGTGCGGGCCGGCGCCGCCCCCGACGCCCGCGATCGACGCAGTGTTGATGATGCTGCCGCCGCGGCCCTGGGCCTTCAGCCGGTTCGAGGCGTGCTTGATGCCGAGGAACACGCCGCGCGCCAGCACCGCGAGCGTGAAGTCCCATTCGTCCACGGTGGTCTCGCCGATGGGGCCGAACGCCCCGCCGACCCCCGCGTTGTTGAAGATGCAGTCGAGCCCCTGGAAGCGCTCGACCGCGAGCGCGACGAGGCCGGCCACGTGGGGCTCGGCCGAGACGTCCCCGCGCAGGGTCACGAGGCGCTCGGCGGGGCCCTGCGCGCGGGCGAGCGCGACGGTCTCGGCGAGCCCCGCCTCGTTCAGGTCGCCGATCACCACCCGCGCGCCCTCCCGGAGGAACGTGAGCGTGGTGGCACGGCCGATGCCGCTGCCCCCGCCGGTGATGACCGCGACCTTGCCGTCGAGCCGCCCGCTCACCCGAGCCTCCCGCCTACCCGCGCGGCTTCACCCAGGTCTCGGACCAGGCCAGAGTGGCGCTGCTGCCCTGGCGGTCGCCGCGCATCTCCGGCCACACGCTGTTCGTCGCCACCTTGCCGTTGATCTCGAGCTGGGCCGCGCGGGCGGGGAAGAAGGTGCTGAACACGCCGATCGGGCGGTCGTTGAATCCGGGAGGCGCGTTGAGCACGAAGGGCTCGATGCAGTCGTACCAGGTCATGGTGATCCGCGCGTCCGCGGCCAGGACTGTCTCGGTGGCGCTCGACCAGGGCCCGCCCTGGCGCTCGAAGCGGGCGCCGATCACCGGGACGGACGTGTCCGCGAAGGCCGGGAAGAGCAGCGTCTCGATGGACTTCTGCAGCCAGCGCGCCACCGCGATGTTGTCGCTGTAGATCCTGACGCGGCCGTCGGTGAGCGTGCTCTGGAGGAAGAGCGCGTGGCCGCCCCCCGCCGGGCACCACAGCACGCGCCAGTGGCTCGCGCGGTCGGACAGCGTCTTGCCGCCGTCCGGGCTCAGCCGGATGAAGGAGTTCTCGCCGGTCATCATCACTTCGTTCGGGTCAACTGGCGGCATCGGTCGTCTCCTGTGAGAGTGGGTGTGCGGCCTGATGAAGATACGGGCGAAGCGGGCCGGGAGCAAGAGGCCGGACCGGCCCGGATGGGCGTAGGAGCTGCAGGAAATTCGCAGCCGGCACCACGCAGCGGCGCCGGGACAACGCGACCTAACCCAGAGGCTCTCTGCCGGCCGTCACCTGGTTGCCGCCTCGATGCGTCGCCCGATCCAGGAACGTCATCGCCTAGGATAGCAGCGGTCGTGACCGTCGTGGGGGAACGAGACCTTGCCGACACTGACCGTGAAGCGTTTGGGCGACCCGTCAGATCTCTCGTGGAACAGCACCTGCCCGGGTCCGATCAGCGCGAGAGGCGTGTCAGAGCGGCGATCCGGGGCCGCTCGGGTGGCTGCTTTCCAGGGCTCCGTGCGAGGACGCCTGAGGGCCCCGACGCCGTTCTTCGGCCGGATCTGGAGCCCGGAGAAGGTAATCTTTACACACCTCGAGTGTAGATCAGGTCGATACGGCGAGGCATCGGGCCTCCCGTCGAAGTGGTGAGGGTGGCCGGGATCCGGTCGATCGCTCCCGGCATCGGTGGAGATATGAGGTGATCGTCACGCCGTTCGTGGTGGACGTGCCGCAGGCGAGCCTCAACGATCTGCGGGAGCGCCTCGCGAGGACGCACTGGCCGGATGAGGTGGCCGATGCGGGCTGGGACTACGGCGCGAACCTCGCCTACATGCGCGAGCTGGTGGAGTACTGGCGCACCGGGTTCGACTGGCGGGCGGCGGAGCGGGCGATGAACGCGCTGCCGCACTTCCGGGCCCGGGTCGAC
>DATFGS010000840.1:0-4555 GCA_035249225.1 Candidatus Methylomirabilota bacterium
GGCCACAACGGCCCCTACAAGGACTACCCGGCCCACGACGGCAACTATCTCTCCCTCGCCGGGGTGCTGAACCTCATCGGGGAGCCGGACCGCAAGCCGATCTTCCCCCTCAACCTGGTCGCCGACTACGGCGGGGCCAGCATGCACGGCGCCCTCGGCATCATGATGGCGCTCTTCGCCCGCGAGCGGACCGGCCGCGGCCAGCACGTGGACGTCTCCTATCTCGACACCTCGCTGGCCCTGCTCGCGGCCACGCCCAACATGCGCTTCTTCTGGAGCGACGGCATGGCGCCCAAGCGCGGCGAGGGCTTCCTGGGCGGCTCCTATCCGTACTACGCGGTGTACGAGACCAAGGATCGCAAGCACCTCACGATCGGCTGCACCGAGCCCTGGCTCTGGGAGAACTTCTGCAAGGCGATCGACCGGCCGGACCTGGTGAAGTTCGCGCGCAAGGCCGACCAGTTCGTGCGGGCGGCCAACGCGGAAGAGGTGGCCGCGCGCGAGGAGATCGAGGCCATCATCCGGACGCGGACCCGCGACGACTGGTACGACTTCCTGGTGAAGGCCGACGTCTGCGTGGGGAAGGTCTACGAGCCGGAGGAGGTCGTCGCCGACCCGCAGGTGCAGGCCCGCGACATGATCGTGGAGATGCGCCACCCGGTGCACGGCACCGTGAAGCAGTTCGGCCAGCCCATCAAGCTCTCCGCCACCCCGGGCACCATGCGGACGGTCGCCCCGTACTCGGGCGAGCACACCGATCAGGTGCTCGGCGAGCTCGGGATCTCTGCGGCCGACGTCAAGACGCTCCGCGACAAGCTGATCGTGGCCTAGCCGCGATCTGCGCGTAGTCGCGGAAGCTGATCAGGCGGATGCCTTCCTCCGCGATCGCGGCGCGCACCTGCGCGTCGCAGAGGGAGCGCAGCTCCACCTCCCGCTCCCGGTTGTACTGGGCGTCGGGACGGGTCTCGACGTGGCCGGGGTGGCAGGACACCTCCGAGACGCCGGGGCCGAGCGACCGGAGCAGCGCGAGCAGGTAGTCCACGCTGATCTTGGTCATGTCGGTGCGGCCGAACTCGGGCTGCCCCCAGAAGCGCCCCACGAAGAACACCTCCGAGAACCCGCGCACCGGCACTCCCAGCCGCTCGCCGGCCTCGATGAAGTGGCGCGCCACGTTGAAGAACCGGTGGGCGTGGTGGTGCGAGTCGATGTGGGTGGGCGGGGCGCCGGTCATCCGCACGAAAGCGTCGAGCTGCCGCGCGACCTCCCGCTGGACGACGCGCGAATCCTGCACGTTGATCAGCCACTTCCCGCGATCGTCGAAGGCCACGTGGATGCCCAGCCCGAGCTTCGGGCGCCGCCGCGCGAGCTGGATGGCGTCGGCCGCGTGCGGCGCATCCACCAGGAGGCTCGCACTCGTCACGATGCCGCGATCGTGGGCCTCGAAGATGCCGCGGTCGATCTCGTCGGACAGGCCGAGGTCGTCGGCGTTGACGATCACCAGGCGCTGGCGCACGTCGGGATTGGCGATCTCCAGCGGCGCGTGCGACTCGTCCGCCGTGGTCGCCCGCGCCGGCGCGCCCGCGGCGGCCAGCCATCCGCCCGCGCCGCCCAGTCCCGATCTGAGGAATACCCGTCTCGATAGCCTCATGGGCCCTCCCGGAGTGCTCCCCATCCAGGATAACTCACCGGCGCCGAACAATTCCCGCCCGCGAAGTGGGCAGCCCGGGCCGAAATGGGCTAAAATCGCGGTGTTATGAGAGCCATCCGATGACCAGCGCGCCCGACTCGTTCGCCGACCTGCTGTCCACCCGCGCCCGCATCGGCTGGGGCGCGCCGCCCGCCGCCCGGCCGGTGACCAACGCGCTCTACGAGTTCGGGGGCGGCTATCCGGATCCCGCGTCCTTTCCGTACGACGGCCTCATCGACGCTACCGCCCGCATGATCCGGGCCGAGGGGGCGGAGGCGCTCACCTACGGCGAGGCGCAGGGCTACCGCGGCCTGCGCGAGCTGGTGTGCCACAAGTACGGCCTCTTCGAGGGGCTCAAGGTCGGCCCCGACAACATCATCATCTCCAACGGCTCCGGCCACGCGCTCTCCCTGGCCTTCAGCGCTCTCGTGGACCCGGGCGACGTCATCCTGTCCGAGGCCCCCACGTTCTCCGGCACGCTGCAGACCATCCGCCGCCACGGGCCCCAGGTGCTCGACGTGCCGGTGGACCAGGACGGCCTGGTCGTGGACGTCGCGCGCGAGCACCTCGCCGCGCTCCGGAAGCAGGGCCGCCGGTGCAAGCTCATCTACACGATCGTGAACTTCCAGAACCCGTCGGGGCCGTCGCTGAGCCTGCGCCGGCGGCGGGAGCTCATCGACCTCGCCCACGAGTACGACACGCTCATCCTGGAGGACGACGCCTACGGGGAGCTGCGCTTCGAGGGCGAGCACCTGCCCTCGCTGTACGCGCTGGACGGCGGCGGGCGGGTGATGCGCGCGGGCACCGTGTCCAAGATCCTCGGCGCGGGCTTCCGCCTCGGCTGGCTCTGCGCGCCCCGGGAGATGATCCCCGCCTTCCAGGGCTTCCTCTTCGGCGGCGGCGTGAACCCGTTCGCCTCGCGCGTGGCCACCTACTTCCTGCGCGACAACCTGGCCCCCCACGTGGCCCTGCTCGTCAACGTCTACCGCGCCAAGCGCGACGCGATGCTGCGCGGGCTCTGGGAGAAGCTGCGGGACACCGACGTCGAGATCAGCAAGCCCGAGGGCGGATTCTTCATCTGGATCAAGCTGCCCACCGGCACCGACACCGCGAAGCTGTTCGACGGCGCGGTGAAGGCCCGCGTGCAGTACACCGCGGGCACGTCCTTCTTCCCCAACGGGGGCGGCGAGCGGCACATCCGGCTCGCCTTCAGCTTCGAGCCCCCCGAGCGCTGCTACGAAGGCGCGCGGCTCATCGCCCAGGCCATTCTCGACGCCCGGAGCTAGCATGGCGCGGCACCGTATCCTCGTCGTGGACGACGAGGACAACCTCCGGGACGTGCTGATGGAGATCCTGAAGCGCGACGGCCACGAGGTGGACAGCGCGGTGGACGGGGCCGAGGGCCTCCAGCGGGCCCAGGAGCACCGCTACGATCTGGTCGTGACGGATCTGCGCATGCCCAATCTCGAGGGCCCCGAGCTCTACAGCGCGATCCGCGGGCGGTACCCCGACGACCCGCCCCGCTTCATCTTCATGAGCGCCAATACCGGCATCGAGGAATACGCCGCCTTCCTCTCCGAGACCGGCGCGCCCGCGCTCGAGAAGCCCTTCAACCTGGCCGACATGCGCCAGGTCGTCCTCCAGGTCCTGGCCCCGAAGCCCCGCGCCTAGCTCCCCTTCTTGACGGGAGGGCCGGGCGCTGTTAGCGTTCCGGCGTGACGATCGCCAGCCCCGCCCTCCTGGACCCCGCGCGCCCCACCCCCGACGTGTCGGAGCAGCGCGCGCGCATCCGCGCGATCATCGCGCCCCGCACCGGCGAGCGCGGGCTCGACATCGGCTGCGGCTTCGGCCTTCTCTCCTGCGAGCTGGCCCGCGACGTGGGCCCCACCGGCCGGATCATGGGCGTGGACGGGGTGCCGGACATGATCATCGCGTGCGAGGAGCGGGCCCGGCACGACGCGGTCACCGGGCGCACCGAGTTCCGGCAGGCCGATCCCGAGGCGGTACCCGCCTCGTCGGGCAGCTTCGACTTCGTGACCGCGATGCAGGTCTACGAGTACATGGCCGACGTCGAGCGCGGCCTCGCGGAGGCCTACCGCGTGCTCAAGCCCGGCGGGCGGCTGGCCGTGCTCGACACCGACTGGGAGTCCTGCGTCTGGCACGCCGGCGATCGCGAGCGCACCGCCCGGGTCCTGCGGGCCTGGGAGCAGCGGTTCGCGCACCCCCACCTGCCCGCGCACCTGCCCGAGCTGCTGCGGCGGAGCGGGTTCGCGCTTCGGAGCGTGACGATGATCCCGGTCGTCAACGTCGAGATGAGCGAGCAGACCTACAGTCCGGGCATGATCGACGTGGTCGCGCGGTTCGTGGCCACCCGGGGCGGAGTCGGCGAGGAGGAAGCGGCCCGGTGGGCCGACGACGTGCGCAGCCAGGCCGCGCGGGGCGAGTACTTCTTCAGCCTGTCGCGCTACCTCTTCGTGGCCGAGCGCGCGCGCACCTCGCGGGGAGGCGCGGCATGAGGATCGAGGTCGAGATGATCCAGGAGGAGGGTGGGATCTTCCGGGCCACCGCGGTCTCGTACCCGGACGTGAGCGTGACCGGGCGCACCGAGAAGGAAGCGCTCGGGCTCCTGCTGGAAGCCGTCGGCAAGTACCTCAAGACCCACTCCGAGCGCACCTAGCCCGGAGGGCCGCCCGCTCCGGGCGGGCCCGCTCAGCGACGGCGGCCGGGGCCCTGGGTGGGCATCGCCTCCGCGTCGGGCGGCGCGCTCGGCGCCGGAACCGCGCGCCCCTGTGAGGGCATCCGGTCCTCGATGGGAACGGGGGCGGGAGCGGGAGCCGAGACGGTCGCCGCCGGGCGCGGCGCGCCCGC
>DATFGS010000841.1:0-1487 GCA_035249225.1 Candidatus Methylomirabilota bacterium
CCGGCTCGCCGCGGTGAACCACGAGCTGCAGCACGTGGACCGCGAGCGGAACCGGGAGTACCGCATCGCCCCCGGGGAGCTGCCGTTCTTCATGCACCGCGAGCGCGGCCTGCATCTCGACGAGCCGGAGGTCACGGTGGATGGCCAGCCGGTCTCCGCCGCGATCCTCGGCACCGCGCTGACCCTCTACTACCCGGGCCGGGCCCAGGCCAGCCGCGGGCAGGGCATCTACTTCTACCTGCCCAAGGTGGACGGGGCGGAGGAGTGCGCCTGGTACCGCGACGTCTTCGACCGGAGCCGCGCGCTCCTGCCGTTCCTCAAGGACGCGACGATCCGCGCGATCCCCCTCGTGGAGGCGCTGCCCGCGGTCTACGAGATGGAGGAGATGCTCCACGCGCTGGGGCCGTACGCGGCGGGGCTCAACGCGGCCCGCTGGGACCTCAAGGCGAGCATCTTCGAGTTCGTGATGGCCGATCCCAACTCGGTGTGGCCCGACCGCTTCGGGGTAGACATCAAGACGACGCCGTTCATCTCGAACATCTTCCGCCGGCTGGTGGCGGTCTGCCTCAAGCACGGCGCCGTCCCGATCGGCGGGATGGCCACCGCGCTGCCCAACCCCGACCCGGAGGTCAACCGGGTGGCCGCGGAGTCCATCAAGGCCGACAAGGTGTGGGAGGCGGAGCAGGGCTTCATCCGCGCCTGGGTGGCCCACATCTTCCACATGAAGACCGCAGCCGATCCCTTCCGGACGGTGCACGGCGGTGGAACCTGGAAGCCCGGGCCGGAGATGCTCAAGCCGGAGAGCTACCCGGTGCGCATCGAGGTGCCGGCGGGCCCGATCACGCTCGAGGGGACGCGCCGCAACGCCCGCATGGTCGTCGAGTACGTCGAGGGGTGGCTCCAGGGCCGCGGGGCGAAGGGCATCGACAGCCTTGCCGGCAAGCCCGGCGTGCACCCGGCCCTGATGGAGGACCTGGCCACCGGGCGCATGTCGGTGGCCCAGATCGCCCAGCGCATCCGGCACGCGGTGAAGACCACTCAGGGCCCCGCGGCGACCCACGACGCGGCGCTGGTGAAGCGCCTCCTTCAGGAGGAGTGCGACGACATCCTGCGCCTGATGAAGAGCCGCGACGCCCAGACCGAGGAGCGGTACCGCAAGGCGGTGAAGATCGCCCAGCGGTGGATCAAGAACTACCTCGAGCTCGACTACCGCAGCCTCGGCTCCTACACGCGCGCCGACCTCGACCGCATCGCCCAGGCCCCCGACGCCCTATGACCCTCTCCCCTCGGAGGAGAGGGCAGAGTGAGGGGTGCCCTTGCACGGGAGGCGGCAACTTCACATCGCGCGGGCCACTCCACCCGGATTATCCGCACCAAGCCTGCGCAGCCCCGATTCATACAGCCCTGGGTAATTCTAGTTAGGCTCCCGACGAAGGAGGGCGCATGGTCCAGACCGGCAGCGCGCAGGAGATCAAGGTAACCCTCCT
>DATFGS010000842.1:0-3987 GCA_035249225.1 Candidatus Methylomirabilota bacterium
GCGCGCGCGAGCAGATCCGCGAGCGACGACAGGAGCGGCAGCGCAACATCCGGCCGCCGGAGGACGCCCGCCGCCCCCGCTGAAGGGGCGCGGCTTTACACTGCGCGCGGGGGTCGTGTACGATGGCCCTCTCATGGCGCAGCTGATCGTCCAGAAGTACGGCGGCTCCTCCGTCGCCGACGCCGAGAAGATCAAGAACGTGGCCCGGCGCGTGGCGGAGTCCGCCCGCCTCGGGCATCGCGTGGTCGTGGTGGTCTCCGCGATGGGCAAGACCACCGACGGCCTTCTCGCGCTGGCCGCCGCGATCACCAGCACGCCGGATCCGCGCGAGATGGACATGATCCTCTCCACCGGCGAGCAGGTCACCATCGGGCTCCTCGCGATCGCGCTGCAGTCCCTCGGCCATCCCGCCTGCTCGTTCACCGGCCCGCAGATCGGCATGGTCACCGACGCGGGGCACACCCGCGCCCGCATCAAGCGCATCACCGCCGAGCGCATCCACGCCGCCCTCGACGCGGGCAAGGTCGCGGTGATCGCGGGCTTCCAGGGCACCACCGAGGGCGGCGACATCACCACCCTCGGCCGCGGCGGCTCGGATCTGACCGGAGTCGCGCTCGCCGCCGCGCTCAAGGCGGACGTGTGCGAGATCTTCACCGACGTGGACGGCGTCTACACCGCCGATCCGAACGTGGTGCCCGACGCGCGCAAGCTGCCGCGCATCTCCTACGACGAGATGCTCGAGATGGCCGCGCTCGGCGCGAAGGTACTCCAGTCCCGCTCCGTCGAGTTCGCCAAGAAGTACAACGTGCCGGTCCACGTGCGCTCCACCTTCAAGCCGGACCCGGGCACGCTGGTGACCAGGGAGGATCACAGCATGGAAGACGTGGTGGTGACCGGCATCACGCACGATCGGGGGCAGGCCAAGGTCTCGATCCTGCGCGTGCCCGACCGGCCGGGCATCGCCTCCCGCGTGTTCGGCGGCCTCGGGGCGCAGAACATCGTGGTGGACATGATCGTGCAGAACATCAGCCGCGACGGGCTGACCGACATCTCCTTCACCCTGCCCCGCGCCGACCGGACCCGCGCGGAGACGGTGCTGACCGGGCTGGCCCGCGAGATCGGGGCCGAGGGCGTCACCGCGGACGACCGGGTGGCCAAGGTCTCGGTGGTGGGCGTGGGCATGCGCAGCCACGCGGGCGTGGCGGGCCGCATGTTCGAGACCCTGTCCCGGGAGGGCATCAACATCCAGATGATCTCCACCTCCGAGATCGCGGTCTCCTGCGTGATCGAGGACAAGTACACCGAGCTGGCGGTGCGCGCGCTCCACGACGTCTTCGCGCTCGGCGCCGAGCGGGGGGTGTGACCGTGGCCGACACCGCGCGCGCCGCCGTCTTCTTCGGGCCCGGCAAGCCCTTCGAGATCCGCCCGGTGCCGATCCCCGAGGTCGAGCCGGAGGGCGTGCTGATCCGCGTCTCCCACGCCAACATCTGCGGCTCCGATCTCCACTTCTGGCGCGGCGACGCGCCCCTGCGCCTGCCCGACGACGGCTGGATCTTCGGCCACGAGATGACCGGGCGGGTGGCCCGGCTCGGATCCCGGGTCAAGACCGACTCGCTCGGCCGCCCGCTCAAGGAAGGCGACCGCGTCGCCTACACCTACTTCTACCCGTGCGGGCGCTGCTACGCGTGCCTGCACCAGGAGCCCGCGGCCTGCCCGAACAAGCTGGAGCGGCCGCTCGGCCCGAGCGCGTTCCCGCACCTGCACGGCGCCTTCGCCGATCACTACTACCTGCGGCCGCGCGGCCAGATCTTCGCGGTACCCGGCTCCCTGCCCGACGAGGCGGTGGCCGGCGTGAACTGCGCGCTCTCCCAGGTCTTCTACGGCCTGCACGTGGCCGGGCTCCGCCAGGGCGACGCGGTGGTGCTGCAGGGCGCGGGCGGCCTCGGCATCCAGGCCGCCGCGGTGGCCAAGGACATGGGCGCGCAGACCGTGATCGTGGTGGACCAGATCCCCGGCCGCCTCGAGCTGGCCCGGGCCTTCGGCGCCGACCACACCATCAATGTGAAGGAGGTCACCGACCGGCGCGAGCGCGTGAAGCTGGTGCGCCAGTGGACCGGCGGGGTCGGCGCGGACGTCGCGTGCGACCTGGTGGGCTTCCCCGCGGTGATCCCGGAGGGCATCGAGATGCTCCGCTCGGGCGGGACCTATCTGGAGATCGGCACGATCAGCCGCGGGGCCAAGGTCGAGCTCGAGCCCGCGCTGCTCGTCTGGGGCTCGAAGAAGATCGTGGGAGTGATCCAGTACGATCCGTGGGTGATCCCGCGCGCGCTCGACTTCCTGGTGCGCACGCGCGAGAGCCGGCCGTGGCACCGCATCCTCTCGCACACGTATCCCCTCGAGCGCATCAACGAGGCCTTCGCGGCCTCGGAGTGGCACAACCGGGAGACCACCACGATCACCCGCGCGGCGCTCACGCCGTGACGAAGACGATCGCGGATCTCATCCACGAGCGCTTCGGGCTGCCCACCCTGGCCGGGCGGGAGCGTCCCGCCGACGGCGCGCTCGCCCTGCTGCTCTCCCACCGGACGCAGCGCCGCTACAAGCCCGATCCGATCCCGGAGGACGTGCTCGAGATGGCCCTGGCCGCCGCGCTCTCCGCGCCGTCGAAGTCCGACCTGCAGCAGGTCGGCATCGTGCTCGTGCGGGACCGGGTCAAGCAGGCCACGATCGGCTCGTGGATCCCCGACATGCCGTGGATCGCGCAGGCCCCGCTCTTCATGGTGTTCTGCGGCGACCACCGCCGCATCCGCCGGGTGAGCGAGCTGCGCGCGCGCCCCTTCCCCAACGACACGCTCGACATGTTCATGAACGCGGCGGTGGACGCGGGGCTGGTGCTGCAGGCCTTCATCACCGCGGCGGAGGCGCTGGGCCTCGGCTGCTGCCCGATCAGCGTGGTGCGCAACCACGTCGAGAAGGTCGCCGAGCTGCTCGAGCTGCCGCCCGGCGTATTCCCGGTGGCCGGCCTCTGCGTGGGTTATCCGCTGCAGCCCGGCTGGACCAGCATGCGGCTGCCGCCCGCGGTGACCGTTCACACCGACCGTTACGACGACGCGGATCTGCCCGCGCAGCTCGCGGCCTACGACACCCGCCGCGAGGCCCGGCACGCCACCCCGAAGGAGAACCAGCGCTTCGTGGAGCGCTTCGGATACTCGGAGCCCTACGGCTGGTCGGAGGACAAGGCCCGCCAGTACTCGGTGCCGGAGCGCCACAGCTTCGGCCCGTTCATCCGGCGCCACGGCTTCGGGCTGATCTGACCGGCTAGGGCCCGGGGGCGAAGCAGGCGCCGACGCGCCCGCCCTCGCAGACGCACTCGAGCTTGGTCCCGCCCGGCCCCGTCATGATGACGACCTGCCCGACGCAGGACGGGCGCCGGCTGAGTTGGAGCGCGACGATGGCGGCCGCCAGGACGAGCACCGCGCAGAGCCCGATCACGAACGTCCGCCGCTCCAGCCGCCGGCTGCTCTGCATCCCCGCCTCCCGCCGCCACGGCGCCCGCCGCTGCATGCGCTGCAGCCGGAAGAAGAGGAAGAGGGAGAACCCGGCGAGCAGGCCGGCCATGGTCAGCAGGATGACGAGATTTTCGAGCACGTGATCTCGGTGATGTGCTGAGGAGGCGGCGCCACCTCGAAGCGCTGAGAAGTGTAGCACGTCGGTCACGACCGATCCGCCGGGGTGTGCTCCGCGCGTGTTCACTCCAAGCTCACTCTGTAAGGACACGCTGCCATAGGCACGGCCGATCGTGAGCGGACCCGCCAGCGGCGTATCCCGATTGGCACTCTGGTCGAACCCGGGATCGTCGTGGGACGGTGGAGCCGTGCTCTACTCCCTGCCGCAGCTCCGGCTCCTGATCCTGCTGGCGCTCACCCTCCTCGTGGGACTGGGCGTGCGCGAATGGCGCGCCGGCTTCCCCGACGCGGCGCTGCGGCT
>DATFGS010000843.1:0-30778 GCA_035249225.1 Candidatus Methylomirabilota bacterium
GCATCCTCACCACCCATACCGGCAGCCTGCCGCGCCCGCCCGACCTGGCCGGGATGCTGGACGGCCTCGACACCGGCGTCGCGCCCGATCCGGCCGCGCTCGAGGCCCGCGTCCGCCGCGCGGTGGCCGACATCGTGCGCCTTCAGGTGGACGCGGGGGTGGACGTGGTCAGCGACGGCGAGCAGGGCAAGGTGGGCTACTCGACCTACGTGCGCCACCGCCTCACCGGCTTCGACGGCCAGAGCGGGGCCGCCAAGCGGGCCGACTGGGCCGACTTCCCGGAGGCGGCGGCGCGCGCCGAGCGCCGCGCCGCGATCATGCGCCCGGCCTGCAACGGCCCCATCGACTGGAAGGACCGCGGCGCGGTGCAGAAGGACGTGGCCAACCTGCGCGCGGCGGTGGAGGCCGCCGCCCCCACCGAGGCCTTCATGACCGCGGCGTCGCCCGGGGTGATCGCCCATTTCCTCCAGAACACCCACTACCCGACCCGCGAGGCGTACCTGGCCCGGCTGGTGGACGTGATGAAGGAGGAGTACGACGCGATCCACCTCGCCGGCTTCGTGCTCCAGGTGGATTGCCCGGACCTGGCGATGAGCCGCCACCTGGCCTTCCCGGAGCTGAGCAACGCGGAGTTCGTGAAGATCGCGGCGGCCAACGTCGAGGCGCTCAACCACGCGCTGCGCGACATCCCGCCCGACCGCATGCGCCTGCACCTCTGCTGGGGCAACTACGAGGGCCCCCACCACCGCGACATCCCGCTGCGCGAGATCCTCCCGGTGGTCCTGAAGGCGCGCCCGCAGGCGCTCTCCTTCGAGGGCGCCAACCCGCGCCACGCGCACGAGTGGGTCGAGTTCCGGCAGACGAAGCTGCCCGACGACAAGGTGATCATCCCGGGCGTGCTCGATACCACCACCAACTTCATCGAGCACCCCGAGCTGGTCGCCCAGCGCCTCGTCCGCTACGCGGAGGCGGTGGGGCGCGAGCGGGTGATCGCGGGCAGCGACTGCGGCTTCGCGACGTTCGCGCGCTCGCAGCCGCTGGTCGAGCCCGAGATCGTCTGGGCCAAGCTCACAGCCATGACCGAGGGCGCGCGGCTGGCGTCCCGCCAACTCTGGAAATAGGAGACTCGCCATGCTGATGCGCAAGCTGGGACGGACCGGGCTCAAGGTGTCCGCGCTGTGCCTGGGCGGCAACACCTTCGGGTGGACGACCGACCAGAAGACCTCCGAGGCGGTGCTGGACGCCTACGTGGAGGCGGGCGGCAACTTCATCGACACCGCCGACGTCTACTCGCGCTGGGCGCCCGGCAACAAGGGCGGGGAGTCGGAGACCGCGCTCGGCATCTGGCTGGCCGCGCGCCGGCATCGCCCGAGCGTGCTCATCGCCACCAAGGTCATGGGGCCGATGGGGACGGGGCCGAACGACTCCGGGCTCTCGCGCACCCACATCATGGAGGGCGTGGAGGCCTCGCTGCGGCGGCTCCAGACCGACTACATCGATCTCTACCAGGCGCACTGGGACGACAAGGAGACGCCGCTCGAGGAGACGCTGCGCGCCTTCGACGATCTGGTGCGCCAGGGCAAGGTCCGCTACCTCGGCTGCTCGAACTACCAGGCGTGGCGCCTGACCCGCGCCCTCTGGGAGAGCGACCGGCACGGCTACGCGCGCTACGAGTGCCTGCAGCCCAAGTACAACCTGGTGATCCGGGACGAGTACGAGCGCGAGCTCGAGCCGCTCTGCCTCGAGCAGGGCGTCGGGGTGATCCCGTACTCCTCGCTCGCGAGCGGATTCCTCTCGGGCAAGTACCGCTCGGGCGAGCCGATGCCGAAGACCGCCCGGGCCGCCGGCGTGGAGAAGACCTACATGAACGAGCGGGGCTTCCGGGTGCTGGCCGCGGTCGAGAAGGTGGCGGCGGCCGCCAACGCCACGCCCGCGCAGGTGTCGCTGTCGTGGCTGGCGCACCGGCCCGGGATCACCGCGCCGATCGCGAGCGCCACGTCGGTGGCGCAGCTCAAGGAGCTGGTGGGCGGGATCGAGGTCGTGCTGGACGCCGAGGCGCGCGCCGCGCTCGATCAGGCGGGGGCGTGGCGCGATAGCTAGCGGGTGACCTGCTCGGGCTGCGGTCAGGCGAATCCCGCCGCCGCGCAGTTCTGCGGTGCGTGCGGAGCGCGCCTGGCCGCGGTCTGTCCGTCCTGCCAGGCGGAGAACCCGCCGGGCAACCGTTTCTGCCACCAGTGTGGTGCCGCCCTCGCGCCGAAGCGTGAGCCGGCGCAGCCCGCTCCTCCCGATCAGTTCGCCTCGCCGACGGCCTACACCCCGAAGCACCTGGCCGAGAAGATCCTCACCACCGCGGGCGCGCTCAAGGGCGAGCGCAAGCAGGTGACGGTCCTCTTCGTGGACGTCTCGGGCTTCACGGCCCTCTCCGCCGGCCTCGATCCCGAGGAAGTCCACCGGCTCATGAGCCGCGCCTTCGATCTCATGCTGACCGAGGTGCACCGCTTCGAGGGCACGGTGAACCAGTTCCTCGGCGACGGCATCATGGCGCTCTTCGGAGCGCCCATCGCGCACGAGGACCACGCGCGCCGGGCCGTCCACGCGGCGCTCGGCATCGCCCGCGCGCTCGACGCCTACCAGGCCGAGCTGCGACCGCGCGGTATCACCTTTCGCGTCCGCCAGGGCCTCAACACCGGCCTCGTGGTGGTGGGCAGCATCGGCAGCGACCTGCGCATGGACTACACGGCGGTCGGCGATACCACCAACGTGGCGGCGCGCATGCAGCAGGTGGGCGAGCCCGGGCGGGTGACGATCTCGGAGGCGACCCATCGGCTCGTGCACGGCTACTTCGAGACTCGCGCGCTGGGCGAGAAGCAGCTGAAGGGCAAGGCGGAGCCGATGCCCGCCTGGGAAGTCGTCACCGCCCGCGAGACGCGCACGCGCCTCGACATCGAGGTGGAGCAGGGGCTCACTCCGCTGGTGGGCCGCGAGCGTGAGCTGGGCCAGCTGCTGGATGCCTTCGCCCGCGCCCGATCCGGCGAGGGGCAGGTGGTGTTCGTGGTCGGCGAGCCGGGCATCGGCAAGTCGCGCCTGCTCCTCGAGCTGCATCGCCGGGTCGGCGCCAGCGGCGACTGGCACGAAGGCCATTGCCTCTCGTTCGGCAAGGCCATGGCGTATCACCCGCTCGTCGACCTGATCCGGCGCTGGTTCGGCGTCGAGGAGGGCGATGGCGAGCCCGCCATCGCGGCGAGGCTCGAGCGGGGAGTCGCGGAGATCGGCGCCGATCTCGGGCCTGTCACGCCGTACCTGCGGGCCTTGCTCTCCATCGACCCGGGCGACGACCGCGTGCGGGACATGAGCCCCGAGGAGCGCCGCGGCGGAATACTCGAGGCGCTCCGCCGCCTCCTCGGCCGCGCGGCCGAGCGGCAAGCGCAGATCCTGGTCATCGAGGACCTGCACTGGATCGACAGCGCGAGCGAGCAGTTTCTCGCGATGCTGGTGGACAGCGTGCCGGCGGCCCGGGCGGTGCTCGTCTTCACGTATCGGCCGGGATATCCGAATCCCTTCGGCGATCGCAGCTACTTCACCCGGATCGTCCCGGCGCCGTTGTCGGCCGACGACAGCGTCCGCATGGCGGCCGCGGTCCTCGCCACCGACACCCTGCCCGCCGAGCTGCGCGCGCTCGTCGCCACCAAGGCCGAGGGCAACCCGTTCTACGTCGAGGAGCTGGTCAAGTCACTGGAGGAAGGAGGAGTCCTGCGGCGGGTGAACGGCCGGCTCGACCTGGCCCGGCCGGTGACCGCGTCCGACATTCCCAGCACCATCCAGGACGTGATCGCGGCCCGGATCGACCGCCTGGCCGAAGCGCCCAAGCAGACGCTGCAGCTCGCGTCGGTGATCGGGCGCGAGTTCACCCGGCGGCTCGTGGATCGTCTCGCCGAGATCCGGGAGAGGACCGAGGACTACCTCCGTGAGCTCACCGCGCTCGAGCTGATCCACGAGCGCCGCCGCTTCCCCGAGCTGGCGTACATGTTCAAGCACGCCTTGACCCAGGACGTGACCTACGCCTCCCTCCTCGTGCGGCGGCGCAAGGAGCTGCACGGACTCATCGGGCGGGCCATCGAGGATCTGTACGCGGATCGGCTCCCCGAGCACTTCGAGATGCTCGCGCATCACTTCTCGCGCGCCGAGGACTGGGACCGCGCTCTCGACTACCTGCTCAAGGCCGCCCGGAAGGCGACCCAGGCGTTCGGCCTGCGGCAGGCCCTGGATCTGTATGCCGAGGCGCTCGCGGTGGCGGCCCGGCGGATCGAGCCGGTACCCCCGGCGACGATCATGGAGATCCAGCGCGCCCGCGCCGACCTGTTCTTCGGGGTCGGCGAGTTCGTCCGCTCCCAAGAGGCGGCCGAGGCCCTCGTGGACCTCGCCCGTCGGGTCGGAGATCGCGCGGCGGAGGCGGGAGGTCTGGTCCAGATCGCGGTGGCCTTGCAGTGGACCGAGGATTTCCCTCCTGCGTTCGAGCGGGTGCGAGAGGCGATCGAGATCGCCGAGAACGTGGGAGCCCAGGCCCCGCTGAGCTTCGGGCTGTACACCCAGGGCTATCTGCACGCGCTCAACGGGCGTCTCGATGAGTCGGAGGCCGACGTCGGACGGGCCCTGACCATCGGCCGGGCGGTGGGTGATCCGAATCGCCAGGCGCTGGCGCTGCATTTCCTCTCGCTGTCCCGGAGCTGGCAGGGGGACTACCGGCCGAGCCTCGATCTCAGCGGGGAGGGAATCCGGATCGCGCGCGAGCAGCATCTCGTCGTCCCGCTGCTCCGCTGCCTGTGGAACGAGGGCCTGGCCGCCAGCGACCTGGGAGAGTACGACCGGGCGCTCGCCTCGCTCGAGGAGGGCCTCACGCTCGCGGAGCGGATCGGCGACGACGCCTACATCTCGCGGTGCCTCAACACGATCGGCTGGCTGCGCATCGAGTGCGGCGACTCCGCCCGGGGCATCGAGCTATCGGAGCAATCGTACGAGGTCACCGGGCGCTCCTCTCGGGCCGGCCACGGCACCGGGGCCGAGCGCCGCGCGTTCATCCGCAACAACCAGGCCGAGGCCTGGATGGCCCACGGGGATCTCGCCGCGGCCGCCGAGGCGCTGGACGAGGCGCATCACATCGTCCGTCATCCGCCGCCCTCGCTCTGGATGACCTGGCGCTACTCGACGCAGTGCTACGCGGGCCTGGGTCAGCTCGCCCTCCTCCAGGGCGATCCCGAGCGGGCCCGGCGACTCGCCGACCAGAGCCTCGAGATCTGCGTGCCGACGCGGTCGCGCAAGTTCGAGAGCTGGGCGTGGCGTATCAAGGGAGAGAGCGCGACCGCGCGCCACGCCTGGGACGAGGCGGACGAGGCGCTGCGGCGCGCGCTGACCATCGCGGAGGCGATCGGCCAGCCGCGGCAGACCTGGGTGAGCCAGGTCGCGCTCGGCCGGCTCGATGCGGCGCGGGGGCGACGGGAGGAGGCGCTCGGACGCTACCGCACGGCCTGGGCTATCATCACCCGGCTACGGGCGGCAACCCGGGATCCCGGCCTGCGGGCGGGGCTCGAGTCGTCGCCCCTCATGCGTGAAGTCGAGGATCTGGCCAGGAGGTAGCGATGCCGGTCGAATTCGGCGTGCTGATTCCCACCCGCGAGGCGATCATGTCGGGCCGCCCGGAGACGGGTCCGCTGCTGGCCATGGCCGAGCGCGCGGAGGCGGCGGGCTTCGACTCGGTCTGGATCGGCGACTCGATCACCGCCAAACCGCGGCACGAGCCGCTGACCCTGATGGCCGCCATCGCGGCGCGAACGCGGCGGGTGCGCATCGGCACCGGCGTGCTGCTGCCCGCGCTGCGCCGCCCGGTGGTGCTCGCGCATCTGATCGCCACCGTGGACCGGCTGGCCGAGGGGCGGGTGATCCTGGGCGTCGGCATCGTGGGCGACAATCCGGCGAGCCGGAAGGAGTTCGGCCACCTCGGGGTGGAGTGGGAGCGCCGCGTGGGTCGCTTCCTCGAGACCATCGAGATCTGCCAGGCGCTGTGGCGGCGCGACAACGTCAGCTACGCGGGCAAGCACTTCACGCTCGACGGCGCCACCGTGGAGCCCAAGCCGCATCGGCCGGGCGGCCCGCCGATCTGGATCGGCGGCAACGGGCCCACCGCGCTGCGCGAGGCGGCGCGCTTCGACGCCTGGTTCCCCACCGGCCCCGGCGTCGAGTTCTTCGCCGAGAAGTTCCCGGGCGTGCGGGCCGCGGCGCGGGCGGCCGGCCGAGCCGCCGACGCGGTGACCGGCGCGGTCTACGTCACCCTGGCGCTCGATCCGAGCGCGGCGGCCGCGGAGCAGCGGCTCGACGCGTTCCTCGAGCACTACTACGCCGCGCCTGCCCGGGCGATCAAGGCGCGTCAGGCCACGTACGCCGGGCCGATCGAGGGCGCGGCGGAGTGGCTCCAGCGCTGGATCGACGCGGGGGTGACTCACATGGCGCTGCGCTTCGCCGGCGGCGATCAGCTCGCGCAGGTGGACGAGACGGCGGCGCGGCTGCTGCCCACGCTGAAGCGGCGCTAGCGCGCCCTCAGCTTGAGCTCCTCGAGCGGCCCCGCGTAGGGGAACGAGGGGATCAGGCTCAGCGCGGCCTCCTCCATCCGCGGCCCGTAGGCACGGATGAACCCGTTCTCCCAGATCGGCGCGAACATCACGCGCTCCTGGATCGCCCGCTGGATCTGGTGCAGCATCTCCTCGCGCTTCTTGCGGTCCATCTCCTGGATCTGCGCCTGGAAGAGCGTCTCGATCTCCGGGACCGACCCGTAGGAGAGCACGCCCTTCGCGGTGGCGAAGCTCTCGATGCGCGTGGAGGCGTTGCCCGCGGAGCCGGTGGCGCCCACGAAGAGGTTGCGCAGCTTCTTGTCGCGCCACGCGGAGAGCAGCGCGGCCCGCTCCATCGTGCGCACGCGCGTGCGGATGCCGACCGCGCCGAAGTAGTTGGCGATGGCCTCGCCCATCGAGTTGTAGGGCGGGAACGGGGTGAACTCGCCCGCGTCGAAGCCGTTGGGGAAGCCGGCCTCGGCCAGGAGCGCCTTCGCGCGCCTCGGGTCGTAGGGATCGGCCGCGATGGGCAGGGCGAACTCCTGGTGCCGGGGCACGATGTTGCCGGTGGGTCCGGAGAAGCCGAGCGACTCCGCCTCGTTGATCGCCTGGCGGTCGACGGCGAGGCTCGCGGCCAGCCGCACGCGCCGGTCCGCCCAGGGCGAGCCGGCCGTCCACTGCTCGGGGAACATGAGGAAGAGCACGCCGTTGGTGCGCATCGCGGTCAGGGTGAGCCCGGGGGTGCGCCGGACGTCCTCCGCGATGGGGCCGTTCAGGAAGTAGGCGATGTCCACCTCGCCGCGCTTGAGCGCGGCGGCGCGCGTGGACTCCTCGGGGATGCTCCGCATCACGAGGCGCTTGACGCTCGGGGTCTTGCGCCAGTAGCCGTCGAAGGCCTCGAGGGTGAGCTCGATGCCCGGCTGGAAGCTCACGAACCTGTATGGCCCGGCGCCCACCGGCGCCTTGCGGAAGCCGTCCTCGCCGACCCGCTCGAAGTACTTCTTGGGCACGATCCACGCCGCGCCCGACGCGCTCGTGCCGTAGAAAGTCATGAAGTCCGGCCACGGGTCCTTCAGGTGGAAGCGCACGCGGCCCGCGTCCACCACCTGCACGTCGCGCACGCGATCCTTCAGGATCGGCGCGGCCGCGCCCCGGTAGCGCTCGAAGGAGAACTTCACGTCCTCCGCGGTGACCGGATCGCCGTTGTGGAAGCGCGCGCCCTTGCGGAGCACGAACTCCCAGGTGCGGCCGTCCTTGGACATGCTCCACGACTCGGCGAGGCTCGGTGAGTTGAGCGTCGACGGCATCGGCTTCACGAGGGCGTCGTGGAGCGCGTACAGGACCATGAACGGGGTGATCTCCGCGTCGGTCTCCGCCGGATCGAGCCAGCGGGTGGCCAGCGTGATGTGGGCGGCGACGGTCACGGTCCCGCTCGGCTGCGCCCCGGCGGGGGCGGCCCAGGACAGCGCCAGCGCGGCCAAGAGGACGAGCGGTCGGAGCGCACGGGTCATTGGGCGCCTCCTGCCATCTCACCGAGGGTCGGACGGCATGAGACTACCACGGGGGCGTTCTGGTAGACTCGCGCTCGACCCCTAACCCACCCCGGAGGTGGACATGACCCGCTTCTCGCGATCACTGATGCTGCTCGGCTGCCTCGTCGCCGCATTCGCGCTGTCCCCGGTTTCCGCCATCGCGCAGGAGCAGCCCCGTTCCGGCGGCGAGCTCGTCTACGTGGTCGCGGCCGAGCCGCCGAGCTTCGATGGCCACCGCGAAGAGACGTTCGCGATGCTGCATCCCACCGGGCCCCACTACAGCACCCTGATGCGGGTGGATCCCACCGACCGGACCGGCACCAAGTTCATCGGCGACCTCGCCGAGTCGTGGACGGTCTCGCCCGACAAGCGCGTCTACACGTTCAAGCTCCGCCGCGGCGTGAAGTTTCACGACGGCGCCCTCATGACCTCCGCCGACGTGAAGGCGTCCTACGACCACATCATCTTCCCGCCGCCCGGCGTGGTCTCGAGCCGGCAGGCCGCCTACCGGGGCGTGGAGGCGGTGGAGGCCCCGAACCCGGACACGGTGGTGTTC
Source organism: Candidatus Methylomirabilota bacterium (assembly GCA_035249225.1). Lineage (GTDB taxonomy): Bacteria > Methylomirabilota > Methylomirabilia > Rokubacteriales > CSP1-6 > CAMLFJ01. The sequence goes on from DATFGS010000843.1 coordinate 8,688, forward strand.
CGGCTGAAGGCCCCCGAGGCCTCGTTCATCGCCAACGTGTCCTCGCCCTGGAACTACATCTACCGGGCCGAGATCCTCGCCAAGGACCCGCGCTGGTACGAGAAGAACATCAACGGGACCGGCCCCTTCAAGTTCGTGGAGTACGTGCGCGGCTCGCACTGGGTGGGCAAGAAGAACCCGGACTACTGGGACAAGGGCAAGCCCTACCTCGACGGCTACCGCGCCATCTTCATCCAGGACGCGAGCGCGCAGGTGGCGGCCATCCGGGGCGAGCGGGCCATGATCCAGTTCCGAGGGTTCAGCCCCTCGCAGCGGGATTCTCTCGTGCAGGCCCTCGGCAACAAGATCACCGTGCAGGAGAGCCCCTGGAACTGCTCGATCCAGGTGGCGATGAACCAGGAGAAGAAGCCGTTCCAGGACAAGCGGGTGCGCCGCGCGCTCAGCCTGGCCCTGGACCGCTACGCGGGCTCGGCCGCGCTCTCGCGGATCGCGGTGGTGAAGGACGTGGCCGGCATCCAGGTGCCCGGCACGCCGTGGGCGACGCCCCCGGAGGAACTCAAGAAGCTGGCCGGCTACGGCACCGACATCAACGCCGCGCGCGCGGAGGCGCGGCGGCTGCTGAAGGAGGCGGGCGCGGAAGGCCTCTCGTTCACCCTGACGAACCGCGCGGTGCCCATGCCCTACGAGCCGGTGGGCATCTGGCTGATCGATCAGTGGCGGCAGGTCGGCCTCAACGTCAAGCAGGTGAGCCTCGAGTCGGCCGCCTGGCTGCAGGCCCAGAAGAACGGCGAGCACGAGGTGTCCACCAACGCCCCGTGCAACTCCATCGTCGAGCCGGACATGGACCTGCACTGGTTCCTCACCACGTCACCCGTGAACTTCAGCCGCCACAAGGACACGGTGATGGACGATCTCTACGCGCGCCAGTCGCGCGCCACCGATCCGGAGGAGCGCCGCAAGATCCTGCGCGCCTTCGAGAAGCGGCTCTACGACGACGAGGTCCACTTCATCATGACCTTCCAGTGGAACCGCATCGTGCCGCACCTCTCGAAGGTGCGCGGCTGGACGATCACCCCGAGCCACTTCCTGAACTGTCAGCTCGACGGGGTGTGGCTGAGCGAGTAGCGCGGCAGCTCCCGCTCTCCCTCTCCCCTCCGGGGGAGAGGGCCGGGTGAGGGAGGTGCTTCCTCTCTAGCGGGCCACCCCGAAGGCCGCCGCCTTCCAGCGCGGGTCCTCGGAGCCCTCGAGCCGTGCGCCCACGCGGCGCAGCACCTGGCCGGCGGCGGTCTCCGCCCAGAACCAGCGCGCGATGTCGTCGCCGGCGGCGCCCGGCTTCATGACCAGGCGGGCCTCGTAGTAGAGCGCCTTCCAGTCGTCCGCGCAGTAGCGGATGAAGCTCGGGAGCGGGACCTCGGCCGGACGCTCCTCCATCTCCGCGGCCTCGCCGGCCGCGAAGGCCTGGAGGAAGCGCACCACCCCGCGGAAGCGCGTGGCGGGCACCCCCGAGAGCCCGAAGGCGGTGCGCCCGCCGCTGCGCGCCAGCCACTGCTCGTGATACTGGCGCATCTGCGCGGTCTCGAGCGCGGGGTCCTCCGGCACCGCGGCGGCCGGCGCGATCCCGGAAGCCTGGGCGGGCGCGGGCGGCTGGTCGCCCGGCTCCGCGTCGTCGGGGAAGTCGCGGAGCACCGGGCCCGCCGGCTCGGCGAGCAGATCGAGCGCGGCGCGCAGCACGCGGTGCTGGAGCGCCGGGTCCTCCGCGCGCCCGAGCGCGTGCCCGAACGGGAAGGGGACGAAGAGTGCGCGGGGCGGCTTCACCTTCTCGGTGTGCTCGCGCACCATGCTGATGGACGTGGTGGCGATGCCCGCCGCCTCGATCGCCCGCGCCAGCACACCGCCGGCGTGCGTGCAGAAGGGTCAGGTCGGCGTGATCAGGACCGCGTCCACGCCCTCGTCGCGGAGCCGGCGGCCGACCTCGGGCCCGGTGTCCTCCTGGATGCGCCGGAGATCCCGCAGCGCGCCCATGAACGAGTAGTGATGCGGCGCGGTCCCGCCCAGCTCGCCCCGCGCGACCAGCTCGCGGAGCCGATCCACCGGGAACGAGATGTTGAGGTCGCGCATCGTCGGCACGCGGTCGAAGCCCAGGCTGGTGTGGCTCTGCACGATGTCGGCGGCCGGCGTGTCGCCCGGGATCACGCGGTAGGTCTGCTCGCCGGGCCCGAAGGGCCGGTCGGCGCGCCGGTGCAGGCCGGCGGTGGTGACGATGGCCAGGCGGCAGGCGCCGAGAGGTCTGGGCAGGCGCGTGAACGGGGCGGTGTCGTTGACCTGGACCGGTAGCATCAGCAGGTTGTTGCGGTTGAGCGGGGGCAGCCGGTCGAGGCGTGGCATTTGGGTTGTGGGCCCTCACCCTGCCCTCTCCCCAGAGGGGAGAGGGTGTGGGGGGCAGGGAGTTAGATGATGCCGTCGCGCCGCAGGGATTCGATCTGGTCGGATTTGTATCCGAGCAGGCGGCCGTACACGTCGGCGTTGTGCTCGCCCAGGAGCGGGGAGCGGCCCACCTCGGTCGGGGAGTCGGAAAGGCGCACCGGGTTGCCGGGCATCGGGTAGGGGCCGCGGCGCGGGTGCTCGAGATCCACGATGAAGCGGCGCTTGCGGAGATGCGGGTCGGCCAGCACCTCGACCGAGTCGAGCACCGCGCCGCACGGGACGCCCGCGCCGGCCATGATCTCCATGACCTCGAACTTCGACCGTGTCTCGGTCCATGCCTCGATCATGGCGTCGATCTCGTCCGCGATCTGCACGCGGTCGCGCCGGTCGTGGTAGCGCGGGTCGTCGGCCATCTCGGGCCGGCCCACGATCCGGGTCAGCGACTTCCACATGTCCACGGTGGCGCAGTGGATGAAGACGTAGTCGTTGGGCCCGCCCGGCCGGCAGCGATAGATGTTGGACGGCGCCGCCGCCGCGGAGCGATTGCCCTGGCGCGGAGCCGGCTTGCCGGTGGCGTAGCTTTCGCGCAGGTGGATGCGGAGGAGGTTCACCACCGACTCCTGCTGGGCCACCTCCACCTGCTGGCCCACGCCGGTGGCCTGACGCTGGATGATGGCGGCCAGGATGCCGATCGCGGTGTGCAGCCCCGCGCCGGTGTCGGCCAGGCCGCCGATGGCCTTGGTCGGCGGGCCGTCGGGCGAGCCGGTCATGCTCATGGCGCCCGCCATCGCCTGGGCGATCCACTCGAAGCTCTTGTAGTCGGCGTAGGGCCCGCCGCCGCCGAAGCCCTTCACGGACGCCGCGATCAGCCGCGGGTTCAGCGCGTGCAGCGCCTCCCAGCCGAGCCCGAGCCGGTCCATCGCCCCCGGGCCCATGTTCTCGACCAGGACGTCGGCGCTCTTGATCAGGTCGAGGAACATCGCGCGCCCGCGCTCCGACTTGAGATTGAGCGTGACGCCCTTCTTGCAGGAGTTCAGCAGCAGGAAGAACCACGCGTCCTCGCCGCGCTTGTCGGAGAGCGCGGTGCGGCCGGGCTCGCCGGTGGGCGGCTCGATCTTGATGACCTCCGCCCCGAGCCACGCCAGCATCTGGGTGCAGCTCGGTCCCGCTTCGTACTGGGTCAGGTCGAGGACACGGATCCCGTCGAGGGCCTGGGCCATGATCGAGAGCCTCCCGCTACGTCGTGTACGCCGAGAACCGCACCGTCTGCGCCCGCGCCTTGGAATCCGTGATGACGTTGACCACCGCCGGCTTGCCCGAGGCGAACGCCCGCTCCAGCGCCGGGCGGATGTCGTGCGGCTTCTCCACGTACTCGCCGTGCGCGCCCAGCTCCTGCGCCACCCGGTCGTAGCGCGTGTGGCCGAGGTTGCGCCCGGGCTTGGGCAGGGGCCGCGTCCACGGGGCGTCGGCGGTCCAGCCGCCGTTGTTGCTGATCACCACCACCACCGGGATCTTGTGGCGCACCGCGGTGTCGATCTCCATCGCGTTGATGCCGTAGGAGCCGTCGCCGTGCAGCACCAGCACCTGCGCGTCAGGCTTGGCGACCTTGGCGCCCACGCCGAAGGGCAGTCCCACGCCCATCGTGCCGAAGGCGCCCGAGTTCAGCCGGTGGCCGGCCACGTACGTCGGGATGGCCTGGCGGCCGAAGTTCAGGATCTCCTGGCCGTCCACCACCAGGATGCCGTCGCGCCGCATGAAGTCGCGGATCTCCTTGCAGAGCCGCAGCGGGTGGATCGGCGTCTCGTCCCGGCTCATCGCCTTGTCCTGCTCGGCCCCCTTCTCGGCGTCGAGCGTGCGGAGCTTGCCGGTCCAGGCCGCGTAGCGCTTCGGGGTGATCTTGCCCTCGGCCTCCGCGCGGAGCTGCTCGAGCACCGCCCGGGCGTCGCCCGCGATCGGCACGTCCACCGCGCGGTTGTGGCCCAGCTGGGTCGGGTTGATGTCCACGTGGATCACCTTGAGATCGGCGGCGAAGCGCGGCGGGCGCCCGAACTGGATCACCCAGTTGAAGCGCGTGCCCACCGCCAGCACCACGTCGGCCTCGGTGAAGGCCTTGCTGCGCGCGTTCAGGAACGCCAGCTCGTGATCCTCCGCGATGAGGCCGCGGGAGATCGGGGTGGTGTAGAACGGGATGCCGGTGGCCTCCACGAAGGCCTGCAGCGCGGCGGCGCCGTCGGACCACCACACCCCGCTGCCCGCGATGACCACCGGGCGCTCGGCCCTCGCGAGCAGCGCGATGGCCTCGCGGACCGCATTCGGATCGCCCAGACTGCGCGGCGCCGGCCGCCAGGGGCCGGGGTAGTGGAGCTGGTCTTCCTCGATCTTCTCGCCCAGGATGTCGCCCGGCATGTCGATGTACACGGGCCCGGGCCGGCCGGAGGTCGCCTGGCGGAACGCGGTGTCCACGACGTCCGGGATGCGCCTGGCGTCGTAGATGCGCTCGGTCCACTTGGTGATCGGCTTCATCAGGGCGACCTGGTCGATCTCCTGGAAGGCCTCCATCCCGAGGTACACGCGCGGACTCGACCCGCCGATGGCGATGAGCGGGGCGCAGTCGGTGAAGGCGTTCGCCACGCCGGTGGCCAGGTTGATGGCGCCGGGGCCCGAGCAGCCCATCGCCACGCCGGGGCGCCGCGTCACCCGCGTCCAGGCGTGCGCGGCCAGGGCGGCCGCCTGCTCGTGGCGCGTGTCGACGGCGCGGATGCCCAGCTTGATGCAGGCGGCCTCGGTCTCGAGCATCGGACCGCCCATCAGGTAGAACATCGTGTCCACGCCCTGCGACCTGAGCGCCTGCGCCAGCACTTCGGATCCCGTGATCGTCGCCATGGCCTGTCCTTTCCGGCTACCGGTGAGGGGGTTGCCGAGAAGATAGCAGATGTATGATGGGCGCGGGAGGGAAGCGCTCAATGGCCGACGTCCACTTCAACCCGATGGATCCCGAGTTCATGGCGGACCCGTACCCGACCTATCGCCGCCTGCGGGCGGACGATCCCGTCCACCACAGCCCGCTCGGCTTCTGGGTGCTGACCCGCTACCCCGACGTGATGGCCAGCCTGCGCGACCCGCGCCTGATCAAGGAGCCCATCGCCGCCTTCGTGGCCGCGCGCTTCGGCATGGCGGTGCCGCCGCCGGGACTGGGGCTCTCGATGCTGGACCGCGACCCGCCCGATCACACCCGGCTGCGCGGGCTGGTGAGCAAGGCCTTCACCCCGAAGGCGCTGGAGGGCCTGCGCCCCCACATCCAGAAGATCGTGGACGATCTGCTGGCCGGCGTCGCCGGCCACGGCGAGATGGATCTGATCGAGGAGTTCGCGTATCCGCTGCCGGTCCGGGTCATCTGCGAGATGCTGGGCGTCCCGGTGAAGGACCACGAGCGGTTCAAGGCCTGGGGGCTCGACATCGCCCGCGGGCTCGACGCGATCATGCTGCCGCCGGACTCGGAGGTGGGCCAGCGCAGCATCCTGGGCCGGCGGGCCCTGGCCGAGTACTTCCGCGAGCTGATCGCGGAGCGGCGCGCCGCCCCGCGCGACGACATGCTCTCGGCCCTCATCGCGGCCGAGGAGTCGGGCGACAAGCTGAACGAGGAGGAGCTGCTCGCCACCTGCATCCTGCTCCTGGTCGCCGGCCACGAGACCACCGTGAACCTGATCGGCAACGGGACGCTGGCCCTGCTGCGCCATCCCGCCGAGCTCCGGAAGCTGCGCGAGAACCCGGGCCTCATCGTCACCGCGGTGGAGGAGCTGCTTCGCTTCGACGGGCCGGTGCAGCGGACCGCGCGCATCCCCAGCGAGGACATCACGATCGGCGGCCGGACCATCCCCAAGGGCGAGATGGTGATGCCGTTCCTGGGCGCGGCCGACCGCGACGCCAGCCAGTTCCCCGACCCGGACCGCCTCGACATCACGCGGGCCGACAACCGGCACATCGCCTTCGGCATGGGCATCCACTTCTGCCTGGGCGCGCCGCTCGCGCGCATGGAGGGGCAGATCGCCATTAACACGCTGCTCGCGCGGCTGCCGAAGCTGGCCCTGGCGACCGACAAGCCCCAGTTCCGCCAGAGCCTGACCCTGCGCGGGCTGCAGGTGCTGCCGGTCAGCTTCTAGTGGCGTCCCGCGTCGCCGCGGTCCTGCTCGCGCTCACGCTGCTCGTCCCGCCCGCGCTCGCGCAGGAGGCGCCGCGCTCGCCGACCCCCGCGCCGCTCAGGCTCGCCGCGACGATCACCGAGATCGCGACCGGGCTCGAGCACCCCTGGGGTGTCGAGCTCCTGCCCGACGGCCGTTTCCTCCTGACCGAGCGGCCCGGGCGGATGCGCCTCGTCAGCGCGGGCAAGCTCTCGGAGCCGCTCACCGGCGTCCCGGAGGTGTACGCGCGGGGGCAGGGCGGCCTGCTCGACGTGGCGCTCAGCCCCGGCTTCGCGCAGGACCGGCTCGTCTACTTCTCGTTCTCGGAGCCGGGCCCGGGCGGCGCGGGCACCGCGGTGGCGCGCGGGCGGCTCGGCGAGCGCGGCCTCGAGGGCACCCAGGTGATCTGGCGCCAGCAGCCGAAGGTGGAGGGACCCAATCACTGGGGCTCGCGGCTGGTCTTCCGGGCCGACGGCACGCTCTTCGTCACGGTGGGCGACCGCTACGGCCAGCGCGAGCGCGCGCAGGACCTCTCGACCACGCTCGGGAAGGTCGTGCGCATCAACGCGGACGGCTCGGCGCCCCGCGACAATCCGTTCGCGGGGCGCGCGGGCGCGCTCCCGGAGATCTGGTCGCTCGGCCACCGCAATGTCCAGGCGGCGGTGCTCGACGGGCGCGGGGAGCTGTGGACGGTCGAGCACGGCGCGCGCGGGGGCGACGAGCTCAACAACCCGCAGCCGGGCAAGAACTACGGCTGGCCGGTCATTACCTACGGCGTGGACTACTCGGGCGCGCGCATCGGCATCGGCACCGCGAAGGCGGGCATGGAGCAGCCCGTCTACTACTGGGATCCGGTGATCGCGCCCTCCGGCGCGACCTTCTACTCGGGCGCCGCGTTCAGCGACTGGAAGGGCGACCTCCTGGTCGGCTCGCTCACCCCGGGCCTGCTCGTGCGGCTGCGGATGACGAACGGCCGCGTGGTCCGGGAGGAGCGCTACCTGGCCGAGCTGCGCGACCGGATCCGCGACGTGCGCGAGGGCCCGGACGGCGCGATCTATCTCCTGACCGACAGCTTCAACGGCCGTCTCCTCCGCGTCACTCCGGGTAGCCGGTAGCCCCGACCTATCTCGCGCCCGGCTTGACCCTTCCGGCGGGCGAGACTAAGCTCGCGACGATACCGCGCGCTACTCATGTCGAGACAGGAGGATCCGCCATGAACCGTCGCCGCTTCATCGCCGGCAGCTCCGCACTCTCCGCCATGCTCGCCGCGCGTCACGCGCCCGCCTTCGCGCAGGGGACGCGGCTCCACGTGCTGCAGTGGGCGCACTTCGTCCCCGCGGCCGATCAGCTCTTCGATCAGCAGGCGAAGGAGTTCGGCAAGCAGGCGGGCGTCGAGGTCGTCGCCGAGCGCATCAACCAGAACGACATCCAGGCGCGGGTCACCGCCGCCGTCCAGAGCGGCACCGGCGCCGACATCGTGACCATCGCGAACAATCATCCGCTGCTCTACGAGAACAGCCTCGTCGACATGACCGACGTCGCCGAGGCGATCGGCCGCCAGCAGGGCGGGTGGTACGACCTTCCCAAGAGCAACTGCCTGACGAGCGGGGGGCGCTGGGTCGGGGTGCCCTACTTCATCATCTCGTGGGCGGTCACCTACCGGGAGGACTGGTTCAAGGAAGCCGGCCTCGAGTACCCGAAGACGTGGGACGACTTCCGCAAGGTCGGTCGCGCCATGAAGGCGAAGGGCCGGCCGTTCGGCCAGGCGTTCGGGCACAGCCTCAACGATCCCAACGCGTGGGCGTACCCGATCGTGTGGATGTGGGGCGGCATGGAAGTGGAGAAGGACGGCCGGACGGTCGTGCTGAACAGCAAGAACACGGTCGAGGCAGTGAAGTTCACCCTGGCCGCGTGGAAGGACTGCTTCGACGAGGGAGGGCTTGCGTGGGACGACAGCAACAACAACCGCGCGTTCCTCTCGTCGGAGATCTCGCTCACCGGCAATGCGCCCTCGATCTACATCGCGGCGAGGGGCAAGTTCCCGGACGTCTACAAGGGAACGAACCACGGCCACTATCCGCCCGGCCCCGCCGGCCGCTTCTACTTCCTGCCGTGCTACAACTCCTGCGTGATGAAGTACTCGAAGAACCAGAAGGTCGCGAAGGACTTCGTGCGCTGGTACATGGATCGCGCGCAGTTCGACAAGTACTTCGAGATCATGGACACCTTCGGCATCCCCGGCACCAAGGGCTACCGCGACCACGCGCTGTGGAAGCGAGACCCGAAGACGGCGGTGTTCCCCGAGACCCTGCAGTATGCGCGACAGGTCGGCTTCGCCGGGCCTCCCGGGCGCAAGGCGACGGAAGCGCTGTCGAAGTACATCCTGGTCGACATGTTCGCCAAGAGCATCCAGGGCATGAAGCCGGAAGACGCGGTCGCGTGGGCGGCCGGCGAGCTGACGAAGATCTACACCGGCTAGCGCAGCTTCGGCATCACCTGCTCGGCGAAGGTGCGCATCGCGCGCTCGACCTCGGCGCGCGGGAGCATCGCGCCCTGGTCGAACCAGCCGATGATCTGCGAGAGGCCGAACTCTTCCTTCGCACGCTGCAGCCGGTCCACCACCTCCGCGGCGTCGCCGAAGACGGCCTGGTCGCGGCAGAACCTGTCGTAGGGCAGGTCCGCGATCGTGTCGCGGATGTACTTGAGGCGGGGCAGGTGGTCGCCGTAGGAGTCGGGCAGGCTGGAGAAGATCGTCTCCAGGTTCTTGTAGTACTGCATCACGCCCGGACGCATGGTCTCGCGCGCCGCCGCGGAGGTCGCCCCGAGGTGCACCGGCTGCATCAGCGCCATCTGCTCGGGCCCCCACGCGTGCCCGGCGACGGCGAGCTTCTCGCGATACGCGGCCATGCACTCGCGCAGCAGCGGGAGCGGGGTGGTCGTCGTGCCCGAGTAGATGGGCACGCCCAGCTCCGCGACGTGGGCGAAGCTTTCCGGGGTGTGCACGGCCACCCGGATCGGCGGGTGGGGGCGCTGGAGCGGCTTCGGCACCACCGCGAGGTTCTCGATCTGGTAGAACCGCCCGTCGTAGCTGAAGCGGTCCTTCGTCCACGCGAGACGGACGATGTCGAGGCACTCGGCGAAGCGCGCGCGGTTCTCCGAGACCGGGATGCGGAAGCCGTGGAACTGGGTGGGAATGGAGCCCCGGCCCACCCCGAACTCGAGCCGGCCGCCCGAGAGGATGTCGGCGGTGGCGGCCTGCTCCGCGCACTCCAGCGGGTGATGCAGCGGGAGCAGCGTCACCGCGGTGCCGACCCGGATGCGCTTCGTGCGCTGGGCGATCGCGGGCACCGCCATGAGCGGGCTCGCGAGGAGCGAGAAGGCGGCGCCGAAGTGGATCTCGGCGAGCCACGCGACGTCGAAGCCCAGCTCGTCGGCGAGCGAGGCCAGCTCGATCATCTCGGTGAAGCGCTGGGCGTGGCTCTCGCCCGCCCGCTCCGACGCCTGGAAGAAGAGGCCGAATCGCATCGCGGGCCGGCCCTCAGGCCCGCGCGAGCGGCCAGCCGAGCCACTCGCAGACGCCCCGCCCCATCACGTACTCCAGGTCCTGGCCCTTGAGCCACGGCAGGTGCTGGGTGAAGAGCGTGATGCACTCGTAGTACGTGCACGGCATGCGGGTGAGATCGGTGCCCCAGAACGTCCGCTTCGGCCCGAACGCGTCCACCAGCCGCCGGATGCCGTCGTGCAGATCGGGGAACGGGTAGGGCTGGGCCGAGAGCGACACCATGCCGGAGGCCTTCACCGCCACGTTCGGGTGCTTGGCGAGCGCGCAGACCGCGGGCAGCTCCTCGAAGACCTTGGGCGCCTTGCCCCGCACGCTGATGCCCACGTGGTCGATCACGAGCTTGAGGCCGGGGTGCCTGGCCGCGATCCGATCGAGGTGATCGAGCGCGCCCGGCACCAGGACCATGAGCGGGATCCCCGCCTTCTCGGCGGCGGCCCAGAGCCAGTCGGCGGAGCCGTCGGTGAGGAGATGCCGGTAGTGCTCGTTGTGGAAGGTGAAGCGCATGCCCAGCATGCCGGGCTGCTTCCGCCAGTCGGCCACGAGCGGGCGGCTGGCCGGATCCTGGAGCGCGAGGCGCCCCATCACCGCGAAGCGGTCGGGGTAGCTCCGCGCGGCCTCCAGCGCCATGTCGTTGCGGTCGCCTTCCCAGGAGGGCGGGACCAGCACCATCCGGCGCACGCCCGCGAGATCCATCTGGAAGAGCAGCGTCTCCTTGAGGATCTGGTACGGCTTCTGCGCTTCCGCCGCGCGGCCGGCCGGCCACGGCCGGCCGGGGCTCTCCGCGGCCCAGAGATGCACCTGCGAATCGACGATGTCCATCTCGGTCTCTCCTGTGGGGCGGGTTTACCGCGGGGCCTTGAGCCGGAGGTCCTCGTACGGGGCCGAGTACGAGAAGCCCTTGATGTGATCCACGCACGCCTCTTCCACCCGGGGACCGACGCCCCAGAGGAAGGCGAGCTCGTAGATCGGCACGTACATCGCCCGGTCCTGCATGATCTGCTGGATCTGGTGCAGCATGGTCTCGCGCTTCTTGCGATCCAGCTCGCGGGCCTGCCGCTCGAAGAGCGTCTCGATCTCCGGGACCACCCCCGACGAGTAGATGCCGTTCTTGGTGACGTAGACCTCGATGCGGGTGGCCGCGTTGCCGGCCGGCGCGCCCAGGCCCATGATCACGCCCCGGAGCTTGTGCTCGCGCCACGCGGTGAGGAAGGCGGCGCGCTCCATGGTGCGCAGCCGCGTGCGGATGCCGACGGCCTGCAGGTAGCCGCCGATGGCCTCGGCGAGCGAGAAGAAGGGCGGAAACGGGGTGAGGTCGCCCGCGTCGAAGCCGTTGGGGTAGCCGGCCTCGGTGAGGAGCTTCTTGGCCCGGGCGGGGTCGTAGGCGGGCGGCGGGTACACCCGCGCGAAATCGAGGACGCGCGGGATGAGACCGCCGGTCGGGTGCGAGAGGCCGAGCGTTTCGGCCTGGTTGAGCCCCTCGCGGTCGAGGGCATGGCTCGCGGCCAGCCGGACGCGCCGATCGTGCCACGGCGACTTGGGATCCCACTGCTCGGGCAGGTCGAGGAAGGTCACGCCGGGCGGCATGGCGGCGGCGAGGCGCAGGCCCGGCGTGCGCTTGACCTCCTGGGCGGTGGGGCCGCTCAGCAGATACACGATGTCCACGTCGCCCGCCTTGAGCGCGGCGGCCCGCGTGGTCTCGTCGGGCATGCTACGGAAGACGAGACGCTTGACCGACGGGACCTTTCTCCAGTAGCCCTCGAAGGCTTCCATGACCAGGTCCACGCCCGGGTTGAAGCTCACCACCCGGTAGGGGCCCGCGCCGATCGGCGCTTTCTTGAAGCCGTCGTCGCCCACCTTCTCCACGTACTTGCGCGGCACGATCCACGCCGCGCCGGTTGCGGAGGTGCCGTAGAAGGTCATGAAATCGGGCCACGCCTCGCGGAGATGGAAGCGCACGCGCCCGGCATCCACGACCTCGACGTCACGCACACGATCCTTGAGCAGCTTGGCCGCGGCGCCCTTGTAGCGCTCGAACGAGAACTTCACGTCGTCCGCGGTCACCGGGTCGCCGTTGTGGAACTTCGCGTTCTTCCGCAGGACGAACTCGTAGACGAGCCCGTCCTTGGAGACCGTCCAGGACTCGGCTAGGCTTGGGGTGTTCTCGCCGGCCGGCATCGGCTTCACCAGCGCGTCGTGCACGGCGTAGAGCACCATGAACGGGTTGATGAACGCCTCGGTGTCGCTCGGATCGAGCCACTTCGTGGCCAGCGTGACGTGCAGCCCCCACGTGAGCGTGCCCTCGGGCGCCGCGGCGGCGGGCGCGCGGAGCGCGGGGATCAGGAGGAGCACGGCGAGGGCGATGAGCGCGCGACGAGGGCGGAAGGGTCTCATGGGGCCTCCAGTCCGTTCGGTCGGCTAATGGTACACCGGCGCGGCGGGCAGCCGGGCGGGGTCGAAGGGCCCGAGATCGAGGGAGGTGGCCGCGCCGTCCGCCACGAGCTCGGCCAGCGCCAGGCCGGTGCCCGGCGCGTTCAGCATGCCCCACGGGCCATGGCCGGTCGCCAGGTAGGCGCCCGCCGCGCCGGGGACGCGCCCGATGAGCGGGACGCCGTCGTCGGCGATCGGGCGGTAGCAGGCCTGGCGGCGCTCGATGGGCGCGGCGGCCAGCGCGGCGGACACGCGGCCGGCCGCACGGGCCAGCGTGGCGCAGCCCGCGTCGCTCACCTCCACGCCCTCCGCAGACTCCGGGAGCGGCTGGCGGTCCGCCATCCCGCACACGTACACGGTGCCGTCGGGGCGCGGGATGATCTCGGGCTCGAGCGCGCGGCCGTCCGCAGTGCGGTAGTCCATGAAGAGCGCGTGGGCCGGCACGTCCGCCGCGGTCAGCGTCACGCTGTAGCCCTTGAGCCCGTGAATGGCGGGCAGGGCGAGGCCCTTCACGCGGCCCGTCCACGGGCCCATCGCGAGGACGACCGCGTCCGCGTCGATCGCCTCGCCGTCCACCGTGACCCCGGTCACCGCGCGGCCGCGCGTGATCACGCCCTGGACGACGCCCTTGCGGATCTCCGCGCCGCCCGCGCGGGCCGCGTCGATCAGCGCGGTGGTGAAGAGCGCGGGGTGGACCTGGGCGGTCGTCTCGGTGGAGCCGAGTGCGCCCGCCACGACGGCGGGACCGTCGATCCAGCGCGGCGCGGGGATCCGGTGCCCGCCCGCCACCGCGCCCGTCTCCCGCGCGGCCAGCATGAAGGTGTCCATGCGGCGATAGCCGTAGTCGGCGCCGAGCTCGCGCGCCAGCTCGGCGTGGAGCGCGAAGCTCAGCCGCGCCAGCGGGCCCACCTCGGTGCGGTCGCACCAGTCGAGGGCCAGGAAGCCGCCGGACTTGCCGGAGGCCCCGCAGGCCACGCCGGTCCGCTCCACCACCGTCACCGCGACGCCGCGCCGGGCCAGGTAGTAGGCCGTCGCGGCGCCGATCACGCCGGCGCCGCAGACGATGACGTGCCGTGGGGAGGTCATGGCCGGTCCGCCGCACAGGGTAGTACAATCCCCAGGGCAATCAAAGGAGGGCTTCCCATGGACTACGGCGCCGTCATGTTCCCCACCGAGTACTCGATCGCTCCGGACGAGCTGGCGCGCGCCCTCGAGGAGCGCGGCTTCGAATCGGTGTGGTTCCCCGAGCACACCCACATCCCGGCGAGCCGCAAGAGCCCGTTTCCGGCCGGGGGCGAGCTGCCGCGCGACTACTGGTCGGCCTACGATCCGTTCATCGCGCTGATGGCCGCGGCGGCCGCGACGAAGCGCCTCAAGCTCGGCACCGGCATCTGCCTCGTGATCGAGCGCGATCCGATCGTGACCGCCAAGGAGGTGGCCACGCTGGACCGGCTCTCGGGCGGCCGCGTGCTGCTGGGCATCGGTGGCGGCTGGAACGCCGAGGAGATGGAGAATCACGGCACCGCGTGGAAGAGCCGCTGGCGGCTGCTCCGGGAGCGGGTGCTCGCCATGAAGAAGATCTGGACCGAGCGCGAGGCGAGCTACCAGGGCGAGTTCGTGCGCTTCGAGCGGATCTGGTCCGACCCCAAGCCGCTCCAGAAGCCGCACCCGCCCATCATCGTGGGCGGCGATGGGGAGAAGACCTTCGACCGGGTGGTCGAGTTCGGTGACGGCTGGATGCCGATCCTGCGCCCGCACACCAATCCGGTGCAGAAGATCCCCGCGCTGCGCGAGCGGTTGAAGACGGCGGGCCGCGATCCGAAGTCGGTGCCGGTCTCCATCTTCTTCGCGCCGCCCAAGCGGGAGGCGCTCGACGCGCTCGCGACGGGCGGGGTGCAGCGCGCCATCTTCGGCCTGCCCGCGGCGCCCCGCGACGAGGTGCTGCCGAGGCTCGACGCCTACGCGGCGGCGATGCGCGGCTAGGCCGGCGGCGCGACCAGGATCTTGCCGCCGCGCTCGCCGCGCTCGGCGTGCGCGACCGCGGCCTTGATGTCGTCGATGCGGTAGACTTTCTCGACCGGCGCGGTGAGGAGACCCTGCCGGACCTGCTCGCCCAGCTCCGCGTAGATCGCCCGGATCTCGGCGAGCGAGCGGGCGGCCAGCGCGCGCCCGAGGATGAAGCCGACCAGGGTCTGGCCCTCGCCGATGAGCTGGCCGCGCGGCATGACCGGGTCCTCGCCGCTCATCGAGCCGTAGTTGCAGACCACGCCGCCCTCGCCCACGCAGGCCGAGATGCGCGCGGTGGCGCGGCCCGCGATCGCGTCGAGGCCCAGGCGAATCGACGCGCCGCCGGTCCGGGCCTTCACCGCGTCCGCGACCTCCGGACCGTCCACCACGCAGACGTCGGCGCCGAGCGCGGTGAGCTCCGGGAAGAGGGCGTCGCGCCGCACCACGTTCACGGTCCGCACCCCGCGGGCGCGCGCCAGCCGGATCACGAAGCGGCCGACCGCGGAGTTCGCCACGTTCTGGACGATCCAGTCGCCGGGCCGGAGGGCGACGAGGTCGGAGAGCAGGAGGAGCGCGGTCGGCGGGTTGATCCTGAGCATCGCGGCCTGGAGCTCGTCCAGGCCCGCGGGCACCGGGATGACGTCGTCGCCCTTCACGCGGCGGCGCTGGGTCCAGTTCTCGCGCTGCAGGTTGATCACCCGATCGCCGGGCTTGACGTGGGAGACGCCGGCACCCACCGCCGCGACGCGGCCCACGCACTCGGCGCCGATCCCGGCGGGCAGGGCGGGCCGCAGGCGGTAGGTCCCGCGGCACATCGAGAGATCGGCCGGGTTGATCGGGAAGGCGAGGACGTCGAAGACGACCTCGCCCGCCGCGGGCGCGCCCACGTCCGGCACCTCCGCGCAGCGCACCGCCTCGGCGGGCGGCCCGTAGCGCTCGAGGAGGACCTGCTTCATCGCGCCGCCGGCTCCGCCGGATCGCCCCCGATGGTGGTGCGCTGCATGAGGCGCTGGTGGCGCGCCGTGTCGTAGGGCGTCGCGCGGTGGAGCACGCAGCGATTGTCCCAGACCACCGCGTCGCCCTCCTCCCACTCGTGCCGGTACACGAACCCGGGCTGCGTGACGTGATCGAGCAGGGTCCGGAGCAGCGCGCGGCCCTCGTCGACCGGCAGGCCCTCCACGTGGGAGGCGTGGGCGCCCAGGAAGAGGGCGCGGCGGCCGTTCACCGGATTCGCGCGGACCAGCCGGTGGCGCACCGGCGGGTACACCGCGCGCTCCTCCGCGGTGAAGAAGCCGGGGCGGACCTGGTCGCGCGACCAGGAGAAATCGTGCACGACCACCGCGTCCTCCGCCCGCCGCCTGAGCTCCTCGGGCAGCGAGGGGTAGGCCGCGCGCGCGCTCGCGAACTCGGTGGCGCCCCCCGCGGGCGGCACGATGCGGCCGGTGAGGATCGAGCAGAGCGAGGGCACCGGCTTGAACGAGCTGTCACTGTGCCAGAGCATGTTCGCGAGCTGGTAGACCATCCGCCGGTCCTCGGCGGGAATGACCTGGCCGGTCTTGATGTCGAGGTTGGACTGGCGCGCGAACGGCGTGCCCGCGGCCGGGTTCATGCTGCGGGTGACCTCGAGCGCGCCGAAGCGCAGGCTGAAGGCGACCTGCGTCTCGTCGTCGAGCCCGGCGCCGCGGAAGAGGAGCACCGAGTGCTCGTCGAAGGCGGCGCGGATGGCGGTCCAGGTGGCGTCGTCGAGCGGGCGGCGGATGTCGGCGCCGTCGATGCGCGCGGCGAAGCCGGGGCTGAGGTGGGTCACCGTGATCGGCATGTCAGGCGTCTCCAGGCACCGCCGAGTGCCCAGCGGTGTGCCCAGCAGTATGAATGGCGGCGAGCAGGGCGTCCGGATTCACCGGCTTGACCAGGTGCGCGTCGAAGCCCGCCTCCACGGCGTGCCGGCGATCGTCGGGCTGTCCGTACCCGGTCAGGGCCACCAGATAGATGAACGGGCCGGGGTTTTCGCGCACCCGCCGGGCGAGCTGGTAGCCGTCGAAGCCGGGCAGGCCCACGTCCACCAGGGCCACGTCGGGACGCAGACGCAGGGCGGCCTCGAGCCCGGCGGGCCCGTCCGCCGCCTCGTGCACCTCGTGCCCGGCCAGGTTCAGCAGGTGGCGCAGCATCTCGCGTGCGTCGACGTTGTCCTCCACGACGAGGATGCGGCGCGTCTTCCCGTCGGCGCGCGCCGCCACCGCGGCGGGCGGCGGGACGGGCGGCGCGGCGAGCGCGGGCAGGCGCACCGTGAACGTGCTGCCGTGTCCCGTGCCCGCGCTCGCCGCGTCCACCGAGCCGCCGTGCAGCTCGGTGATGCGCCGGACCAGGGTGAGGCCGAGGCCGAGCCCGCCCGCGCCGCGATCGGGCCCGCGCTCGCCCTGGGTGAAGAGATCGAACACGCGGGGCAGCATGTCGGACACGATGCCCACGCCGGTGTCGCGGACGCGCAGGACCGCCTCGCCGCGCTCGGCGCGCAGGGTGATCGCGATGGCGCCGGCGGCCGGGGTGAAGCGGAGCGCGTTGCCGACCAGGTTGTTGACGATCTGCTCGAAGCGGGTCTCGTCCACGTCGGCCCACACCGGCTCGAGATCCATCGTGACCCGGTGCCGCTCGGTCTTGCCGCTGGCGGCCAGGGCCGCGAGGCTGTGGCGCACCGCCTGGCCGAGCTCGAGCGGCCGCCGCACCAGGGCGATCTTGCCGGAGGTCACGCGGGCCACGTCGAGGAGATCGTCCACCAGGTGGGCCAGGTGCGCATTCTGCCGCGCGATGATCTCGTGGGCGCGGTGGGTGACCTCCGCGGACGGCTCGCCGGTCTCGAGCACGTGGATCGCGGTGGCGATCGCGGAGAGCGGGTTCCGCAGCTCGTGGCCCAGCATCGCGAGCAGCTCGTCCTTGCCCCGGCTCGCCGCCTCCGCCTCCGCGCGCGCCGCGTGCTCGGCCGCGAGCAGCCGGGCCTTCTCCACCGCGACCGCCGCGTGGTCGGCGAGGGTGACGAGGGCGGCCTGCTCCCCGTCGGTGAACGGCCGCCGCGTGAAGTTGTTCGCATAGATCACGCCCACCACCGCGCCCGACGAGACGATCGGCACCGTCATGCACGACACGATGCCGTCACCCTGGGCGATCGGCAGGTAGGGACTGTCGTGGAAGCGGGGATCGTGAGCGAAGTCGTCGGTGCGCACCGGCCGGCCGGTGGCCCACGCGCCGCCGCCCACCCCCTGGCCCTTCGTGATCTCGAAGCCCGGCGGCATCATCGACGAGAAGACGGTCGAGTACCGCACGATGAGCCGCCCCCCGTCGTCCACCAGGGCGATCCGCGCGCTGTCCGCCCGCGCGAGCCCGCCCACCGCGTCCACCACGGTCCGCAGCACGGTGTCGAGGTCCGGGGAGGCGGCGAGGGCGTGGGCGACGTCGGCGATCGCCCGGGCCTGCCGCTCGCGCAGCGCGCTCTCCTGCTCGCGGGTGCGGGCCAGCTCGGCGGCGGCGGAGAGCTGCTCGGCCACCTCGTTCACCTCGGTCACGCCGCTCCGCAGCGGCTCCGCCGGCTCGCCGCGCTCGACCGCGCGCGCGATCCGCACGAGGCCGCCGACCGATCCCGCGATGCGGCGGCCGAAGACGAAGGCGGAGCCCGCGGCGAGGGCGGCGGCCACCGCGGCGCCGAGCATCAGCTGCCAGGCTCCGCGCCGGAGGGGCGCCTCCACCGTCGCGACCGGCGCGGTGAGCACGACGCGCCAGCCGGAGAGCGGCGCGGTGGCGAACGCCAGGTAGACCTCGGTGCCCTCGAGGATCCGGCTCTTTCCCCAGCCCTCGCGGCCCGGCGAGGGGTTCTGGACGCGCCGGCCGACCAGCTCCGCCTCCCCCTGGGTGCGGGCGATGATGGTGGCCTCGCGGTCCTGCAGCACCGCGATCGTGCCGGGGGCGAACTTCTGCGAGCGGAGCAGCTCCCCGAAGGTGCGGGCGCGAAGCCCCACGGTCAGGATGAAGCGCACCGCGTTGTCGCGCACGACCGGGACGTAGACCGCCACGAGGTGGCGCTCGACGGTGCCGTCGAAGAGGTTGGAGATGGCCGCCTGGCGATGCTCGCGGATCTCCGCGAAGAGCTCGGGGCGGCGGGCGGGCGGCCGCGGCGTGCCCAGCGGCATCGACGTCTGCATGAGGGCGCGTCCGTCCGGCTCGAAGAGGAGCATGTTGACCCAGCCCTGCGTGCGGGTGACCCGGTCGCAGAGCTCGTAGAAGGGGGCGAGCTTCATGCGGTCGAGGTGCTCGGACTGGGCGAGGGCCTCCAGCGCGGTGATGGCGGTCTCGAGCTCCTTGTCGACCGTGCGGGCCACCGCGAAGGCGGTGTCGCGCATGCCGCGCTCGGTGGCCGCGAGCTGCAGCCGCGCGTTCTCCCGCATCACCAGCGCCGCGAAGGCCAGCACCGGCACCAGCGCGGCCAGGACCAGGGCGACCAGGTGGCTGCGCAGTCGCATGGGAGAGGAGCCTACGGCCACCTCCGGAACACGTCCTTCAGGTCCCGGCTGGGCACCGTGTCGCGCATCCAGGTGAAGCCGCCGCGCTCGGCCATCTCGCGGGCGCCCTTGAGGAAGGCGGCGAGGGCCAGGCGGGAGAGCGCGCCGCCCACGCTGATCCGCTTCACGCCGACCGAGGCGAGCTGCTCGACGGTGAGATCCGGGTCGGCCGCGCTCATCACCACGTTGACCGGCCTCGTCACCGACGAGACCACGGTGCGGATGGTGGCGAGGTCCCGGACCCCGGGGGCGTAGAGGACGTCGGCCCCCGCCTTCTCGAAGGCCTGCAGGCGCCGGATGGTGTCGTCGAGGTCGACGCGCCCGTGCAGGAGGTTCTCGGCGCGCGCGGTCAGCAGGAAGGGCACCGGCAGGGCGCGCGCCACCTCGACGGCGGCCTGCACGCGCTCGACCGCGTGCTGGAAGTCGTAGATCGGCTTGCCGGTCTCGCCGGTGGCGTCCTCGATCGAGCCGCCCGAGATGCCGGCCGCCGCGGCGAGCCGGATGATCTCGGCGGCCGCGCGCGGCTCGTGGGCGTAGCCGTTCTCCAGGTCCGCGTTCACCGGCAGGTCGGTCGCGGCCGCGATCACGCGGCAGTTCTCGATCACCTCCGCGCGGCTCACCCCGTTGGTGCCGTCCACGCGCCCGAGCGAGTTGGCGAGCCCGAGGCTGGTGGTGGCGAGCGCCTCGAACCCGAGCGAGGCGAGGAGCCGGGCGGTGCCCGCGTCCCACGGGTTCGGGATCATGAAGGCGCCGGGCCGCTCGTGCAGCGCGCGGAAGGCGGCCGCCTTCTCCTGGGGAGTCTTCATGGGCGACGCCTCCTACGTCTTCTCGAAGTCGATCCGCTCGTAGACCGGCAGCTTCTGCAGGTAGCGGCGCAGGCAGTCGAGCCCCATCTCGACCGCGCCCAGGCGCACCCAGTCGCGCCCGCCGAGGATGCGCGCCTTGCGCGAGGCCACGTCGGCCATGGTGGCGATCGCGAGGCAGATGGTGCCGCCGAGCTCGATGCGGTCGGGGCCGTCGTCGAGGTCGATCAAGACCGCGAGCGCGTGGGTGGCCCCGGTCTGGCTCCGCGTCGCGCGCGCCACCGTCTCCGCGACCTGGGGCGTCAGCGGGCCGTCCGGCGGGGCGCCGGCGAGGCCGACCGCAGCCCAGACTTCCGCGAGCGCCCGGGCGACGACTCCGCGCCGGAAGATCGCGTCGGCTCCGGGCAGGTGGGCGAGGCGCGAGGCCATCTGCCCGCTCGTGAACGTCTCGACCAGCGAGAGGGTCGCCGACTGCGCCTGCAGCTCCTTCAGGATGACGCCCTCGAGGGTCTGGTCGTCCTCGCCCAGGATGAAGTTGCCGACGCGCTTGCGCACCTCGCGCTCGACCGGCTCCAGCTTGCGGCGGATGTCCTCCATGTCGCGCCCGCGCGCGGTCAGCTTGGTCTCGAGCTGCGGATAGTGCGCGCGGAACCCGAGCTTCACGCTGCCGTCCGGCACGAGGTCTTCCACGCCGGCGAGGAGCGAGTCCACGTGCGACTCGCCGAGCCCGTAGGAGTGGAAACGCTTGAGGAAGATCGCCCCGGGCAGGCCCGCCTTGGCGAGCAGGCGCGGGACGATCTGCTCCTCCAGCATGCGCCGGAGCTCGCGCGGCACGCCGGGGGTGAAGTAGAAGCGCGCCCGGCCGATGTCCACCGCGAAGCCGCAGGCGGTGCCGATCGGGTTGTCGATCACCTCCGCGGTGGTGGGCAGCATGGCCTGCTTGCGGTTGTTGGGCGGCATCACCCGGCTGCGGCGCTGGAAGAAGTCCTCCATGCGCTTGAGCCAGTCCTCGCTCAGCTCGAGCTCCACCCCCGCGGCCTTGGCCGCGATCTCCTGCGAGAGATCGTCCACGGTGGGGCCGAGCCCGCCGTTGACGATCACCGCGTCGGCGCGCTCGCCCGCGAGCTGGAAGGCGCGCAGCAGGTTCTCCCGGTCGTCGCCGACCGTGGTTTCCCACTGCACGGAGAGGCCCACGTCCTCCAGCTTCTGGGTGATGTAGCTGAAGTTGGTGTTGACGATCTTGCCGGTCAGCACCTCGTCCCCGGTGCAGATCACCTCGATGTGCATCACGCTCGCGCCTCCGTTGACGTCGTGGCATCGGGGCGGGGGTGGGGGCGGGGGCCGCCTCCCGGGAGCACGCTGACCCCCGACCCGTCATCGGCACTCGATCGAGCCACGAGATAGGGGCGAGCGCCTTCGACAACGCGCAGAAGACACGGCTCCCGGGAGGCGGCCCCCGCCCCCACCCCTCCCGCTACGCCACAGCCCTGACCAGCAAGACGCACTTCGGCCTGCGTATCCTTCAAATGCATCTCATTTGAATGCTTTTGATTTGTGCGGAGGCGCGCTCCGGTCGGTGTGCCGTCTGCTGGACGGGTGACGCGTGCCGGGTGGGGGCGGGGGGGAGGCCCTCCCCGGAACCGTGTCTTCTGCGCGTTGCCGAAGGCGAGCGCCCCCGTCTCGTGGCTCCATCGAGTGCCGTGAACCGGTTGCGAGTCAGCGTGTTCCGGGGAGGGTCTCCCCTCCGCCCCCGCCCGGCGCTGCTGAACAACAACGCGCGCGCAGAAGGGCATGTCAGCCCATCAAGAGCGCGCCGGGAATCTCGCGCCCCATGGTCTGGATCTGGTCGCGGGTGATGCCTTCCTTCAGGAGGCCGGCCACCAGCATCTGGAGACCGTCCGCGGGGGTGGGGTTGCCGGCCTGGCCGAGGTCGGTGCCGAGCACGAAGTGCTGGGCGCCGACCGCCTTGATGCGGGCCGCGGTGTCCGAGACCTCCACGCGTGCGGTGTGGTGCATGAACTCGAGCGGGGAGGTCGGGCCCGCCAGCATGAGCAGGGCGCAGAGCTCGAGCTTGGCGCCGAGCGCGGCCGCCTTCTTCATGTGCTCGAGGCTCATGCCCACCACGTCGAACTGCGCGTGGGTG
>DATFGS010000844.1:0-1280 GCA_035249225.1 Candidatus Methylomirabilota bacterium
CGCTCGCCGCTGCACGCGCTCCGCGCGCTCCACACCGAGCTCTACCTGGGCGGGGGCGGCCGCGTCGCGGTCGGCGCGCTCGGCCTGCTGCTCGCGCTGCAGGGCGCGACCGGGCTCTTCCTGTGGTGGCCGTTCACGCGGCGGCCGTCGCGCGGCTTCACGATCCGTCGCGGCCGCCGATGGCGTGTGCGCAGCTTCGACCTGCACAAGGTGATCGGCATCGCCTCGCTGGCCTTCCACGTGCCGGTGGCGCTGACCGGCGCCTGGCTCGCCCTGTCGGCCGTGCCGCCGGCGCGCGCGGGCGCGGTGGAGGTTCGGGAGGCCGATGGGAGCGTGGGGAGGCTCGATCGCGCGAGCGGCGCGGTGACCCACGATTCGCGGCGATCGGGCGAGCGGGTGTGGGGGGCGGCGACGGCGCTCCACGAGGGGCGCTTCGGCGGGCCGGTATCGCGGTGGCTCTACGTGGCGGGCGGCTTGACGCCGGTCGCGCTGGCGATCAGCGGGCTCGGGATCTGGCTCGGGCGCCCGTGCCGGTAGGAGCTGCCCTCACCCTGCCCACTTCCCGGAGAGGAGCGGGGGAAGGGGACTAGACCGGCCAGGCCTCCTGGCGCCAGCCCATGTCCCAGAACATCCACTCGTATCGGCTGGTGGTCACGAAGTGCCGGCGCATGCTCTCGCGCTCGTGGTCGCGCAGGCCCAGGGCGAGCGCGTCGGTGCAGGCGAGCACCTCGCGCACCACCGACCCGAACTCCTCGGAAGCATAGGTGCCGATCCAGCGCGTGTAGAGCGGGTCGCGCGAGCCCGCGCGCTCGAGGTTCTTGCCGACCTCCCAGTAGATCCAGTAGCAGGGCAGGAGCGCGGCCACCGCCTCGTGAAAGGGGCCGGCGTGCGCGGTCGCGAGCAGGTAGGAGGTGTAGGCCTGGTTGGTGGGGGCGAGCGGCGTGGCCGAGACCGCCTCCGGCGAGAGCCCGAAGTCCTTGAAGAAGGACTCGTGCAGCGTCTTCTCCACCTTCAGCGCGCCCGCCGCGTGCTCGGTGAACATGATGATCCAGTCCTCGCGCGGGGCGCGGGCCGCGGCCAGCGCCAGCGCGCGGGCGAAGTCGCGCAGGTAGAGCGCGTCCTGCACCGCGTAGAAGCGAAAGGCCTCGCGCGGGAGCGAGCCGTCGGTGAGCCCGCGCAGGAACGGGTGCGCGAGGATCGTCGCGTAGATCGGCTCGATGCTGCGCCAGAGCGTCGTGGTGAACGGCACGCCGAGAGCATACTACGCGCCCGCCGGCCCG
>DATFGS010000845.1:0-1177 GCA_035249225.1 Candidatus Methylomirabilota bacterium
GCCGGGGTGCTGTCCCTGGTCTCGCCCAAGGCGGTGCGCGAGGGCGGCGATCAGGTCCACACCCGACCGGTCGGCAGCGGGCCGTTCATGATCAAGGAATACGTGGCGAAGGATCACGCCACGATGGTGCGCAATCCCGCGTACGCCCGGAAGGCTCCGTGGAGCGATCGGAGCGGGCCCGCCCGGATCGAGACGGTGGTCTGGAAGTTCATCCCGGAGGCGGGCACCCGGGTGACCACGCTCGAGAGCGGCGAGACCCAGGGCATCTACCTGGTGCCCGCGCAGTCGCTGCCCCGCCTCGAGAAGAACACCGCGATCCGGGTCGAGAAGCTGCCGTGGCCGGGCGTGCCGCGGATCTGGCTGCTCAACACCACGAAGGCGCCCTTCGACGACGTGCGGGTGCGGCGCGCGGTCAACCACGCGGTCGACAAGGAGGCGTTCCTCGCCACCGTCTACCGGGGCACCGGGCTCAAGGCCTTCGCGCCGCTCACCGCGGTGATGCTCGACGACCCGCAGCTCCGCCAGGCCTACCCGTTCGATCCCGAGAAGGCCAAGGCCCTCCTCGGCGAGGCGGGCTGGTCGCCGGCGGGCGACGGCATCCGGTCCAAGGGCGGGCAGCGGCTCGAGATCGTCCTGAACGCCATCGAGTACGGGGGCGGGCCCGATCCCACCGCCCAGCTCATCCAGTCCTCGCTCCGCGACGTGGGGATCGACCTGAAGATCAAGGCCCAGGCCCGCCCGCCCTGGTACGAGGACAACTACCGCTGCGCGACCCATGGGCCGGTAATGTTCCTGCGCTCCACCGATCCCGACGGCCTCTTCGCCCTCTTCCACTCCTCGCTGGTCGGCGGCAACTTCAACTGGTCGTGCGTGAAGAACGCCAAGCTCGACGAGATGCTCCTGGAGGGCCGGCGCGAGTCGGACCCGGCCAAGCGGCGGGCGATCTACCTCGCGATCGAGAAGCTCGCCCTGGACGAGGCGCTCACGGTGCCGCTCGTCGACGAGCTCGCGGTGTGGGCGTTCCGCGCCGGGGTGCAAGGCGTCAAGTACAACTTCAACGCCTATCCGGTCCTGAGCGACACCACCATCCGGCGCTAGGCCGAGGGGCCCGTCTCCGGCGTGCTGATCTTCGTCGCCCGGCGCGTCCTCGCGGTGGTGCCGGTGCTCTTCGGGGTGA